>CBINJL010000107.1:0-7907 GCA_966250925.1 uncultured Opitutus sp.
TATCCCATTATTGGATACAAATTCTAGTCTTCAACTTTGCCAGACACGCCCTAAGATAAAGAAGAAAGAGAAAGAACGCCTGCGACGGGCGGGAAGGCTCTTCGACCTGGCTCCCTTATCCTGTTTCTTTGCAGCCTTTGCGCTCTTGGCGGTCTTTGCGTTAAACCTGCCGTTCGTTGTTCGAGAACGATTACGAGAACGAGAATGAGAACGAGGGGAGGGCGGCCGGCTGCAGGGGTCAGGCGTTAGGGGCGCCGGCGCCGGGAAAATGTTGGCGGATGGTGTCGGCGAGGAGTTTGGCGCCGAACGGTTTGGCCAGGATGGAGCGCAGCTGCGGCATGCCCTCGAAGGAACGTTCGGCCAGCGCCTCGCTGTGGCCGGTGATGATAATGGCGGGCACGCCGGGTCGCATCAGCTCGGCGCGGCGCAGAAACTCGATGCCGTCCATGTCCGGCATGTAGAAGTCGGTTACGATGACACCGACATTGAGATCGGCCATGGCCGCCAAGGCGTCGGCCGGACGCGAAAAGGTGGCGACGGGGCAGGTGAGGTGTTCGCCGAGAATGACCGCCAGCAGATCCAGATAGGATTGTTCGTCGTCAACGATGATGGCGTGGGGGAGGGATGTCGGAGAACTCACGGCGAGGCAGGCCGACACCAAGGCAAATCATTGGTCACAAGGCAATAGGTGAATTCACCCATTCCGGACCGGACTCGCGTTGCCAACGCCGCGCGGCGTGGCCAACGTGCGCGGCGCATGCTGCACGTCGTCCTTTTTCAACCTGAAATTCCGCAGAACACCGGCAACATCGGCCGCATGTGCGCGCTGACTCGCAGCCGCCTGCACCTGATCCATCCGCTGGGGTTCGAGATCACGGATCGTCATCTCAAGCGGGCGGGGATGGATTACTGGTATTCGCTCGATGTGCACCATCACGCCGACTGGGCGGCGTTTCGCGCCAGTGCGGTCGGGCCGCGGCGACTTTGGCTGCTCACGACCAAGACCGAGCGCTCGTATTGGGATGTTGAATACGCCGGAGACGACGGACTGGTGTTTGGCAATGAAGGCCACGGCGCCCCGGCGTGGCTGCACGACGAGATCGGCGAGAGCCAGCGCATCACGATCCCGCATCGTAACCCCGACCTGCGTTCGCTCAACCTCAGCACGGCCGCGGGCATTGCGACCTACGAGGCGGTGCGCCAGCTCTGGCGCGGAGAGGCGGCGGTGCCGCCTCTCCGCGCCTAGTTTAAGGGGGAATTTAAGCTTAAGAGCAGAGGCCGGCTTGAGGCGGTGGCGTGGCGTCGTGTGGCCGGCAGGAAAAGAGAAAGAACGCCTGCGGCGGGCGGGATGGTGATCGGGCCTGGCTCCCTTATCCTGTTTCTTTGCGACCTCTGCGCTCTTGGCGGTCTTTGCGTTAACTCTGTTTCCGCCCGTTGTTCGAGTTCGAGAACGAGAACGATTACTAGAATGAAGCGCTCAGGCTTCCGCTTCCACGTGGGGGATGGCGCTGATCAGCTTCTGGGTGTAGGGATGCTGCGGGCGCTCCATGATGTCGACGGCGTCACCGAGTTCGACGATCTTGCCGCGATACATCACCGCGATGCGGTCGGAGATGTGTTTCACCACCGCGAGATCGTGGGCGATGAAGATCATGGTGAGGTTCATGCGTCGCACGAGGCTCGCCAGCAGGTTGAGGATCTGTGCCTGAATGGACACATCGAGAGCGGATACGGGTTCGTCGGCGATGATGACGCGCGGGTTGAGCGCGAGGGCGCGGGCGATGGCGATACGTTGACGCTGTCCGCCGGAGAATTCGTGCGGGTATTTTTTCATGAACCGCGGGGAGAGGCCGACGAGGGTCATGAGCTCGGTCACGCGGGCGGTGACTTCGTTCGGCGGGCAGACCTTGTGCACCAATATCGGCTCAGCGATGGTGGCGAAGACGGTCATGCGCGGATTGAGCGACGCATAGGGGTCCTGAAACACCATCTGGAGGTCGCGGCGCACGCCGTGAATGTCGGCGGTGGAGCTGGCGGTGAGGTTGCGGCCTTCGAGCACGACGGTGCCACCGGTGGTCGGCACCAATTGCATGACGGTGCGCGACAGGGTGGACTTGCCCGAACCGGATTCGCCGACGAGACCGAGCACTTCGCCTTCACGCACCTGGAGGCTGACGCCATCGACGGCCTTGACGACATCGGTGACCTTCTTGACCAGGAAACCGCTCTTGATCGGAAAGTGCGTTTGCAGGTCCTTGACCTCGATCATGACCTCGCCGAGCTGGCGCGGTTTGGTGGCGTCGAGCGGGGGCGTTTCCGGCGGCAGTTTGAAACGCGCCAGGAGTTGTTCTTCGCTCAATGGCTTCGAAAGATCGGGCGGCAGGCCGGGGATGGCGTAGAGTTCCTTGCCCTTCGGTTGCAGCGCCGGGATGCAGCGTTGCAACGCCTGCGTGTAGGGATGCTGCGGACGGGCAAAGATGTCGCGGGTCGGCGCGGTCTCGACGATGCGGCCGGCATACATGACCTGGGTGCGATCACACAGGCCGGAGACGACGGCGAGGTCGTGGGTGATGAAGATGACCGCCATGCCGAGTTCCTTTTGCATGGTCTTGATCAGTTCGAGAATCTGGGCCTGCACGGTGACGTCGAGCGCGGTGGTCGGCTCGTCGGCGATGAGCAGGTCGGGCTTCGTCATCAGCGCCATGGCAATCATCACCCGCTGGCGCATGCCGCCGGAAAACTCGTGCGGATAGGAATGCAACCGTTTGGCGGCGTCGACGATGCCGACGGCTTCGAGCATTTCGAGCGCACGCTTGAGCGCGGCCTTCTTGGAAATGTTTTCGTGGATGATCAGCGGTTCGATGAGCTGTTCGCTGATGCGCAGGTAGGGATTCAGCGACGTCATCGGATCCTGGAAGATCATACTGATGCGTTTGCCGCGAATGGCGCGGGATTGCGCCGGCGTGCAGTTGAGCAGGTCGACACCGTCGAACATCGCCGTGCCGCTTTCGATGCGCCCGGGAGGCTGCGGGATGAGGCCCATCAACGAATAGCACGTGACGGATTTGCCGGAGCCGGACTCGCCCACGATGCCGAGCGTTTCGCCGCGTTCGAGGGAGAAGCTGACGCCATCGACGGCCCGGAAAACGCCGGAGCGGGTGTAGAAGTAGGTGCGCAGGTCGGAAACGGAAAGAAGCGGCATCAAAAAACGAAGGTTCGGGTTGGTTGTGTTGCCCCCGAGCTACCGCCAAAATCGTGCCAGCCGCAAGCGTCATCGCCGCTGCTACTGCTGCCGCAGTAGTAGCGGCAGTTTAAGTGGGCAGTTTAAGTTTAAGGGGGGGAAGACCGAGGACTCGGGACGAGAGAGCAATGGCGACCTTCTTTGCGGGCTCTGCGAGCTTGGCGGTCTTTGCGTTAAATCTGTTTCCGTCCGCTGTTCGAGAACGAGTGCCGAGCCGCAGGCGACATCAGACACGATTACGAGAATGAGAACGATTTCCGGTGGCGTGAACGCGGGATGCGGTCACTTGCGGTAGACATCCGGCAGGCCTTCGCCGCGGCGTTTGTAGCGTTTGTGCACCCAGAAGTATTGTTCGGGAGCTTTACACACCTGCTCCTCGATGAAGTGATTCACCCGCAGGGCGTCGGCGGTGTGGTCGCCGGACGGGAAGTTCGTCCAGGGCGGGAAAATTTCCAGGAGGTATTCGCCATTGGGTTCGCGGCGGGCGAAGTAGGGGATCACTTGGCAACCGGTCATCTGGGCGATGCGACTGGTGGCGACGTTGGTGATGGCGGGTTCGCCGAAAAACGGCAGCAGTTCCGACATCTTGGTCTTCTTGCCTTGATCCGGCGCATACCAGATCAGCGAACCTTGTTTCAGCGCCCGCAGCAGTCCGCGCAGGTCGTCGAAATGGATTGCCTGCTTGAGCTGGCGTTCGCGACTGCCGCGCATGACCTGGGCCACGGCCTCGTTGTTGGGATCGCGAAACAGTGCGCCGAAATCGAGCTGGTCGTTGAGGATGCGGGCGCCCAGTTCGAGCATCGTGATGTGGCCGGTGAGCACGAGCGCGCCCTGGCCGGTGGTGGCGGCGGTGTGCAGGTGGTGCAGGCCGACGATGCGGTGCCGGGGCAGACGCGAGGGCGGCGACCACCAGGCGGCGATGGTTTCGAACAAACCCAGTCCGAGGGAAACGTAGTGGCGCCGGGCGAGCGTGGCGCGGGAGGCGGCGGAAAGATGGGGAAACGCCAGCCGGAGATTGGTCGCCACCACCCGCCGCCGCACCGGCACCAGGTAATATATGCAAACTCCCAGCAGGCGGCCGAGCGGGCGTTTGATTGCCCACGGCAGCAGATTGAGCAGGTAAAAGAATCCGAGTCCGAGCCAGGTCGGCCAAAGCAACGGATGCCAGGGGGAACGGGGAGGGCGTTTGCCGGCCATGGTCTGCGAGGTCACATGCCCTGCCACGAATCGCGGGCGTAGCCGAAGCGGGCGAAGTCGACGGCGTAGAGGCGATAAACGCGCTCGGCCAGGGCGTCGGTGTAAACCGGTTCGGCGATGCGACCACTGGCGTTGGTCGGACGCGCGAGTTTTTCCGCCACCCATGCGGCCGGAATGCCGACGCGGCCGAGGATGTCGGTCATGCCGGCAACGAACTCCGTTTCCATGTGATGCATCTGCCGGTAGGCGACGTGATCGGCGAGCAGGACGGAGCGTTGTGTATCCCAATGTTGGTTACGCGTGCCTTCCGGCTGGGATTCGATGTAGGCGAGAAACGAGGCGAACGGAAACGGCGCGTCGTCGGTTGCGCCCGGCAGGCCGCGGGTGGCGGCGAAACGTCGCAGTTCGGGCACCAGACGGCGCATGCTGCGCGGATACTGCGGCGCGTGGAAACCTTTCACCAATTTGTCGTTCCATGCGGAAAGCACCCGCGCGTAGGGGTTGCGCACAAAACAGCGAAAATCGTAGGCCTCCTGATGATTGAACGCGTGAAAATAATCCCCCAACGGCGCGGTGGTGTAGCGCCGGGTGCGATTGACCGGCCACCACGGACCGAGCAGCGGTCGGGCGCCGGCGGCGGCGAGGCCTTCGACGAGGATGCGTCGAAAGGCGGTCGAGCCGACCTTGGGATTGAGCAACACGCCCAGGCCGAGATCGCGCCGCAGGTAGCATTTGAACGGACTGAAATGCGGCTGGCGGAACACGGTCCACGCCGACGAACCCGCCGAAAGGGCGGGCGGGGCGGAGGGCGAAGGCGTGACGGCGTCGGACATGAACCCGGCGAACTTGCGCGGGCGACGGGCGGAGGGAAAGCGCGAAGTCGCGCCCGCCTGACCGGGTCTGCTTTCAAGATTGGCATGGGGCGGGCCGGCGGTCTTTGCTGTGCTCCTTTTCGTCCCGCCATGCTCGATCCCAAACTTCTCCGCGAATCGCCCGACGTCATCCGCGCTGCCATCGCCAAAAAACATCTCGATGTGGACGTCGACGCCGTGGTGGCGCTCGACGCCCGTTGGCGCACCCTGCTCGGCGAAGTCGAGTCGCTGCGCGCCCAGCAAAAGGCGGTCAACGGCGACATGGCCCAATTGCCCAAGGGCACCCCGGAGTTCCTGGCCAAGGTGGCCGAGATGAAGGAGCTCAAGACCGGCGTGAAGGCGAAGGAGGATGAGCTGCGCGACACCGAAGCCGCCTGGCAAAAAGCGATGCTGGAGCTGCCCAACCTGCCGCACGCCTCGGTGCCGGAAGGCCGCACCGGCGACGACAATGTCGTGCACGCCACGCACGGCGACGTGGCGGCGGTCTCGGCTCACGCCCAGGCGCATTGGGAAATCCCGGGCTTTGAAAAAGCGTTCGATTTCGGTCGCGGGTCCAAGGTCACCGGCGCGGGTTTCCCGTTCTACATCGGCGACGGCGCCCGGCTCGTGCGCGCGTTGCTGCACTTCTTTTTGGATGAAGCGGGCGCGGCCGGCTACACCGAGGTCAACCCGCCGATCTTCGTCAATGCGGCCAGCGCCACCGCCACCGGCCAGTTGCCGGACAAGGAAGGGCAGATGTATGAAACGGTTGGCGACCAACTCTACGCCGTGCCCACCGCCGAGGTGCCGCTGACGAATTTTTTCCGCGACTAGATCCTCGACGAGGCCAGACTGCCGGTGAAGCGCTGCGCCTACACGCCCTGCTTCCGGCGCGAGGCCGGCAGCTACGGCAAGGACGTGCGCGGCCTGAACCGCCTGCATCAATTCGACAAGGTCGAGCTGCTGAAGTGGGTGCATCCCACGCAAAGTTACCAAGAACTCGAAGCCCTGCGCGGCGATGCCGAGCGGTTGCTGCAAAAACTCGAATTGCCCTATCGCGTGCTGCTGATGTGCGGCGGCGATCTCGGGTTTGCCCAGGCCAAGAAATACGATCTCGAAGTCTGGGCCGCCGGCCAGCAGCGCTGGCTGGAAGTGTCGAGCTGCTCGAACTTCGAAGGCTTTCAGGCCCGCCGGGCCAAGATCCGCTTCCGGGCGGCGGGCGGCGAGGCGAAGCCGGAACTCGTGCATACGCTCAACGGTTCGGGCCTTGCGGTGCCGCGCGTGCTGGCGGCGCTGTTGGAAAACAACCTGCAACCCGACGGCACGGTCAAACTGCCCGCGGCCTTGGTGCCGTATTTTGGCCGCGACACGGTCAAATTTGCCTGACCCGGGCGCGGCTCGACGATCCCGCGCCTTTCGCCGATGACCACGCCGACCGCCGCTCCCACGCCTTGGCAACGCCGGGCGGCGGCGTTGGCCGAGCGATTGCCGTCGCCCCTGCTGCACCCGGCGGTGTTGTCGGCGGCGGAGGCTCCGGCGGCGGAGAAGAGTGCCTGGCTGCTGGCGGTGTCGGGCGGCAGTGATTCCGTGGCGCTGGCGCTCCTGGTCTGGGCGCACTGGCCGCACCATCGCGAGCGCTTGGTGTTGGTGCACTTTAACCACCGCCTGCGTGGCCGCGAAGCGACCGCCGACGCGCGCTTTTGTGCGGCTCTGGCCAAGGGACTTGGGGTGCCGTTTGCCGGCGGACACTGGGACCGTCCGCAACCGGCGGCAGGCGAGGCGGAGGTGCGCGCGGCCCGCAATGCCTTTTTCGCCCAAGTGGCGGCGGATCGCGGGGCCAGCGTGTTGCTCACCGGCCACCAGCGCGACGACGTGGCCGAAACCATGCTGATGCGGCTGGCGCGCGGGAGCGGCATCGGTGGGCTGGCGGCGCCGCGGCCCATTCAGGCTTGGCCGGACGGCACTGTGCGGTGGCGTCCGCTGCTCAACCTCTCGCGAGAGCAACTGGTCGAGGCCCTGACCGCGGCCAAGGTTCCGTGGCGAGAGGACAGCTCGAATACAACGGAAGCCTTTTTTCGGAATCGGGTGCGGTCGCGGGTGATCCCTGCCTGGCTCACCGCGGCCGGACGCGACGCGGTGGCGGGGGCCGCCCGATCCCGGGAATTGTTGGAAGAAGACGAGGATGCGCTGGAGACATGGCTGGCCGAGATCGGGCCATTGGCGGCCGATGGAAGTCTTGTGTTATCGCACTTGGCAGGAAAACCCAAGGCATTGTGGCGGCGTGCTTTGCATCAATGGTTGGGGCTTCAGGAAGACATTGGTGATCTGTCGCGCCAAGGCTTCGATGTGCTGTTGGAACAGGCGCGGGCGGGGCGCACGACGCGGTTCAGTCTGGGCTCGCAAGGCTTCGCCAGAATTCGGCGCGGGCGCTTGTATTTTGAGAAACCCAAGGCCTGAGTGCGGGTATTAACCCATGGCAGGACTCCGAAAACTCCCGGGGCGCCCACGTTGACTTAACCGGCGGCGTTCTTCATGTTACCGCCCTTTATTCCCAATTTTGATGCCTGAACCCGATCACGACAAGAAGCGCAAGCCGCTCCGTTCCCCCACGCCCGACC
>CBINJL010000108.1:0-7893 GCA_966250925.1 uncultured Opitutus sp.
CCACCACTGCGGCGAAGTTGTGGCGGTGCCTCCCAACAACACGTCAACGCGACCGTCGCCGTTGATGTCGGCGGTTGCGAGTTGCGGCGCTCCGCGCTCAAAATGCCGCGGCACCAAGGGCGGCGCAGGTGTCAGGGAAGCCGGCGTCGCGATCGCGCCGATCAGACCGAGCGAGTTGGCCTCTTCCGTAAACCACGGCGCGGATTCGTTTTTCGACGCGGGAGTTTCGGCGGAGGTTGACTCCGTCAGAGTGAATTGGCGATCCACCGGCAAATCGCGCCAGGTCTGCGTCCGGCCATCGGGCCAGGTCACTTCGAGACGATCGATGCGCGTGGCCGAACCGAGGCCGAAATGCACGACCGGTTCGCTGCTGCTCAAATAGCCGCGGGCGCCGGTCAATGTTCGCGTCTGCGTTCCGTCAGCCGTGGTGACGCGCACCTGCGCACCAAACCCGAAACGATTCGAGCGCGTCCCGCGCAGTGCCACCAACGCCCGGTGTCCGGCGATGCCGTCGTTGCGCAATACGCTCACGCCGGATTGGTAGTTGGCGAACACGACATCGAGATCGCCGTCGCGATCGAGATCACCGGTGGCCATGCCGAAACTTACGCCGGTCTGAGCCAGTCCCCAATCCTCCCCGACCTCTTCGAAACGCCAGTTACCGCGATTGCGGTAGGCCAGATTTTGCTCGGCCAGCAGTGGTTGATCGCGCTCCAGGCGCGCCGCCGCCATCGGACTTTCGGTGGCGGACAGGCGCCGCACGATGTCGGCATTGTGCAACTCGCGCACCATGCCGTTGGTCACATGCAGATCGAGCCAGCCGTCATTGTCGAAATCGGCGAAACGCACTGACCACGTCCAATCCGTCGCCGCGATGCCGGCGAGTGAAGCGGCCTCCGCCATGCGCCCGCGACCGGAGTTGAGATAGAGCGCGTTACGCATGATCTGTGGCGCCACATCGCGAGGTTCAGGCGTGTCGTTGAGCAGGGAACGCACCCGCGCCATGCCGCGATGATCCTTTTCGTGGGACGTCGCGGCCATGTCGGCGACAAAGAAGTCGAGGTGGCCGTCGTTGTCGATGTCGCCCAGATCGGCACCCATCGACGAGTGCGGGGTGTGCGGCACGACCGTATCGATTACATCGCTAAAGCGACCGTCACCAAGATTTCGATACAACCGATCCGCCGGGGCGAAGTCGTTGGCCACGTAGAGATCAGGCCACCCGTCCTCGTCGTAATCCCACCAGATCGCTGCATGTCCCTGACTGGCGCCGCTGATGCCGGCTCGCGCCGTCACGTCCGTAAACGTGCCGTCGCCGTTGTTGCGAAAAAGATAATCGGGCTGACCGGCCGCGGCGGTCCCCACATCGAGCAGGTTCGTTTGAAGATAGAAATCCAGCCAGCCGTCGCGGTCGAAGTCAGCAAACGACGCCATGCCGCTGGCATCGCGCACCGCGACGCCGCGTGTGGTGGCCTCCTCGACGAAGGTGCCGTTGCCCTGATTCATGTAGAGCCGGTTGGGCGCATCGAACCGGCAGACGTAGAGATCGAGCCAGCCGTCGTTGTCGACGTCGGCAAACGCCGCGCCTTGTTGCCAAAACTCCGGCGCATCCGCCGTGCGTGCGGCCGCGTCGTCGATCTTGCCGCGCATCCAGGCAAGCCCTTCCGCCCACAATCCTTGCGGCCCCGCGAGTCCGGCGGCGGCGGTCACATCCGCAAAACGCCAGTTGCCGAGATTGCGAAAGAGCCGCGAGGTTTCGGTTTTGCTGACGACAAAGATATCGGGCAGCCCGTCGTTATCGTAATCGGCGATGGCGATGCCAGTGCCGATGGCGCCGAATTTGAAGGCGTGATTGCGCGCGCCCCACATCGTCGGATCGGCATAGTCGTTGGTGGCAACGATACCCGTATCCACCGCCGGCATCAGCGAGAAATGCATGCGCGACTCCGTGGGGGGAGGCACGTTCAGATCGGACATGGTCAAGTCGGGAGAATCCGCCCACCCGATGAACGCGCTCAGCGCCGCCAGACTGCCCCATCGCCAAACGCGCGCGGCGCGGCGAACGATTCGGGGAAGCGGATGGGGTGCAAACGGGGAAGCGGATTCGGGGTCGTCCGCCGATTTCGGCCAAGCCTCAGCCATGGCCGCCAGTCTGGCACGGATTGCCCTCCCGGCGTCAAGGCCGGTCCCGAAAAGAGCCCATCGCAATTCCGTTTTCGTCGGCCGTCGAATTGTGTGACGGGCTCGGCACTTGCTTTGCCTTCACGCTCCGGTTGACTCGTCGGCTTTCGCTGCCCCTCCCCTGTCTGCATGCCTGCTTCCCGCGCTCTTTTTGCCCGCCTGTGGTGGTCGATTCCGCTGCTGGCCGCCGTTTTCCTGGTGGTGGTCACTATCCAACGGATTGGCCGACTCGAATCACGTTCCGCTCCGACGAGTGCCTCCGCGTCCGTCGCCACAGGACAACTCATTCTGCCTGACAACGACCAGGAAAGTCTGGGCTGGATGCTGGCCGCGACCGAGGCGCGGAAAACCGGAGCGCTGCGTCTGCGCACGGTCACGTTCGACAACGCACCGTTCGGTCGACCGACCTCGCAACCCGATCTCTATCGCTGGTGGCTGCAAGGTGTCGCCGCCTTCACCGCCTCGGCTGATGCGGCGCCCGCCGTGGCCATCGATCGCGGTGCGCGCTGGGCCGATCCCTTGCTGCAACTTCTTGGCTTGGCCGTGCTGACCGGGTTAGTGGCGTGGCGTTGTGGTCGCGTGGCAGCCGTCGCCGTCGCACTCGGTTGGGGGCTGCTGTATCCACTTTCTGGATCGTTTGCTCCCGGAGTTCCGCACAGCCTCGGCTTGAGTCTGCTGCTCGCCGCGTTGGCCACGCTGCCGTTGCTGATTGCGCTGGGAAACGAAAGCCCTCGCCAACCGCGCGCCGCGGCGATCGCGGCCGGAATCGCCGGCGGGCTGTTGTTGAGCGTCGCGCCGACGTTGGGAACTCCCGTGCTGCTGGGCGCCGCTCTGGGCGGAGTTCTGGCTGCACGCCTACCGCAACCCGCCGCCAACAAGAACAAAAAGAATGCGGACAAGATAACGCCTGCGCAGGCGAAAGTGGGCCCGCTTTTCCCCTGGCGACTCTGGGCGATCAGCGGCGCGGTGGTGACGTTGCTGAGCTGGGCCTGGATGACGTTGCCCGGACCAATCGAGTGGAAACAACTGCGCATCGTTCATCCGTTGCATGCCCTGGCTTGGTTGGGATTGGGGGAACTGCTGATCGCGTTTTGCCAACCGCGCACAACCGCGAGAAAATCCCGCTGGCTCCGCCCCTTCATCGCCGCCGGAGCGGTGGCCGCGCTGCCTGTGCTCGCGCTGGTGTGGGATGGAGCCGGGTTCATGGCGCAAGACCTGGGCGCCAATCGTCTCGCGCGGCTGGCGGGAAGTCCCGCCGCGGACGGCACCGCTGCCTGGCTGGGGCGCGGCGGACTCACCGGCGCGGCCATTGCCACGTTGCTGCCGCTGCTGGGTTTGATTGTCGCGGTGCGTGGTTGGTGGCGCGACGACGCTGCTCGCATCTTGCGGCAGCGCCTCGGGTTCGCGCTGGGGCTGGTCGTGGCGACACTCGCGTTCGCATGGTTTCAGCTCCAAGGCTGGGCTTTGGTCGATATCGGTTTGATTCTGATCGCCGTGGCCCGGACGACATCGCCACGTCAGGCCCCGGCCCCCAAGCTTGCCACGTGGCAATGGGTCGTTGGCGCGGCGATGCTGTTGCCCGGGTTTCTGGCCGCACTGGCTGCGGGCAATCGCGGCGATCCCGCGACGCCGTCGCCAATGGAAACGCAGGCGCTAGTGGAACGCGATCTCGCCCAGTGGCTGGCGCGCCGGCTCGGAGACGACCCCAGCGTGGTGCTGGCGCCGCCGGACACGACCACGCGGCTGGCCTATTTCGGAAATCTGCGCGGTCTCGGCACCCCCTTTTGGGAAAACCGCGAAGGATTCGGCGCCGCGGTGCGTATGGCCGGCACCCATTCGCAGGACGAAGCGCTCGCGTTGGTGGATCGCCGTGAGCTCACCCACATCGTCATGCCGACCTGGGACCCCTATCTGGAAGAATACGCGCGACTGGGCGCCACCGATCCGAGCGCGTCGCTCATCGCGTTACTGCAACGCTGGCTGCCACCGCGCTGGCTACGACCGGTGCCGTATCGCCTGCCACGAATTGCAGGGTTCGAAGATCACGCCGCCGTCGTGTTCGAAGTAGTCGAGGTGCAGGACGACGCCACCGCGCTCAGCCGACTGGCGGAATACTTCGTGGCCATGGGTGATCTGCGACGCGCGGTCGCGGTGGCGCAGGCGTTGCAAGGCTCCTTCGGCACCGATGCCGGCGGCATGATCGCCCAAGCCCACGTCGCCATCGCAATCAACAATCCCAACACCTTTCGGCAAAGCATGGAGACGTTGCTGCCGCTGCTGGAGGACGGTCGTGATCGCCTGTTGATGTGGGATCAGCGCGTCACCCTCACGCTGGTGCTGGCACGCGCACAACTCTCCGAACTGCTCGACCGTAATCTCGTCCGCACGCTCGATGAAGCCGACGAACGGGACATCCGCCAGCTCACGCCCGAAAAGCTTTCGCAATGGCTCGATGTTGCTCACAGCCGCGGCCAGGAATTGGCTGATCCGGAACTCGCGCAATTGGCGCAGGCGTTGATCGCAAGCGCCACCGCCCGCGGAGGCGAATCATGACCGCCAACGCGTCGCGCCGTCCGCCGCGGAAACGAGCCTTGGTCGCACTTGCGGCCGGACTGTGCGCGGGCCTCGGGGCCGGCTGGTTGGTCGTGCAGTTTCTAGGAAATCGCCCACCGTCGTCAGCGCCGGTGACGCACGCATCGCGCTCGTCCTACGACTCGGCGGCGGCCGCAGCGCCGCCCTTTCGTTATCTGCCGACGGCCATTGGCGCTCCCGTCGAAAGCTTCGGCCGCCCGGTCGTGACCAACGTTCACATTGCGGATCTTGATGCGGATGGTCGCCTCGACGTGCTCTACACCGAAGCCGAATCGCGTTCCGTGCGCTGGATTCGCCAAACCGCCAGCGGAAGTTTTGCAGAACGCATAATCGGCACCGACATCGCGGGTCCGGCCAACGTGCGCACGGCTGACATTCAAGGCAACGGACGTCTCGACGTGCTCGTGGCCGGCATGGGCCAGATCAGTCCCAACAACGAACGCATTGGCGCCGTGATCGTGTTGGAAAACCTCGGCGACGGCCGTTTCGAAAAACGCATCCTCGCCGACCGCATTCCCCGCGTCACCGACGTCAACGCCGCCAACCTCGCCGGCCATAACGATGGACGCCTGGATCTGGTCGTCGGCCAATTCGGCTACGATCAGGGCGAGGTGCGCTGGATGCGCAACCGCGGAGACTGGCAGTTCGACAGCACGGTTGTGAATACCCAAAGCGGAACCGTGCACACGCCCGTGGCCGATTTTGATGGCGACGGGCACATCGATTTCGCCGCCCTGATTTCGCAGGAATGGGAGGAAGTCCACCTGTTCCGCAACGACGGCGAAGGCGGCTTTATCGATCATTCCCTTTGGGGATCGATCAACGAAGACTACGGCAGCAGCGGACTTACGGTGAGCGACCTCAACCGCGACGGTCGTCCCGATTTACTCTACACCAACGGCGACGGATTCGACTATTCGGTGCGCGGACCGCGCCCCTGGCACGGCTTGCAATGGTTGGAAAATCAAGGCGACGGACGCTTCGCGTTTCATCGCATCGGCGACTCCCCCGGCGCCTATGCGCCGCACGCGGCCGACCTCGATGGCGACGGCGATCTCGATCTCGTCGCGGTCAGCGGATTTGCCGACTGGTCCAACGAGGCCTCGGCTTCGATGATGGCATGGATCAATGACGGCCGGGAAAATTTCACCCCGATCATCCTCGCCCATCAGCCGACGCAACTCGTCACCGCGGCGGTGGCTGATCTCGACGGCGACGGTATTCCGGAAATCGTCACCGGCGGATTCCATACCTTCCCGCCCTACGAGAACATGAGCGCCGTGACGCTGTGGCGCCAGGTCCGATGAAGGCGGAGCCCCAGTCAAAATCTCGACGTGACGGTGCGGGTTTGATGCGTCGCGGCTGGGTGCTGGCTGGCATGCTGGCCGGAGTCGGCGCCGGCGTGTGGTCGGGTCATGCGTGGCTGGATCAGCGCGCCACGGAACGCCTGCAGCAAAGCCTGCCGCCGTTGCCGGATTTGACCGGTCGCCCGACGGCGCTGCGGGATCGCCTGCAGACAGCGCATTCTCGTGCCCAAAATTCGGATACGCCGGATGACGCGATCGAGGAACTCGGCCGCCTGCTCCACGCCAACGGATTTCCCGGCGAGGCCGCCTGGTGTTGGCGCAGTCTGGCTGCCCGACAGCCCGAAGTCGCCCGCTGGCCCTGTCTCCTCGCGGCCACCGCGGAGGCCCGCGGCGACTATGCGGCGATGGAGGAATCTCTGCTCGCAACAGTCGCTTTGGATGCGGACTATTCGCCCGCCTGGCTTCGGCTCGCAGAATACGCCTTCAAAACCGGCCGCGGCGACGAGGCGACGGCGGCCTACCGGCGGCGCCTCGCGCTCGAACCCGGAGATCCCTACGCCAGACTCGGACTTGCCCGTCTGGATCTGCAAGCGGGGCGGGAAATCGCCGCGCGTGAACAACTGGAAACGCTGGTGCGCGATCATCCTGACTTCGGCACCGCCCACAATCTCCTCGCCCGCATTCTCGCCGCGTCCGGTCAGGAGACCGCCGCCCGGCGACACCGCTGGGCGGGACGGAACAGCAGTCGTTTTGCCGAGGCCGCCGATCCTTGGCGCGACGATTTGAGCCGCGACTGCCTCACCCCTGACCTGCTGTTCATGCTCGGGACAGTCGAATTCCAACTCAGTCGCGGAGACCGTGGTCGCGCCTATTTTGAACGCGCCGTCTCGCTGGCACCGGAAGTCGCCGCCCACCACGCCCTGCTCGGCGATCTGTATTTGAAACTTGGTGACGCCGCTGCCGCGCAGCGCAGTCTGACGCGGGCTCTCGAAATCGCCCCCGAAGAAAGCCGGGCCATGTCCACCTCCCTCAATCTCGCGGAGGCCCAGCGCAGACTCGATCGCCCGGACCTCGCGTTGGTCACCTTGGATCAAGCCGAATCCCGGTTCGGGGCCAGTTTCGAGCTGTGGAATTCCCGCGGCGTAATCTTCACCCAGATGAATCGCGGAGCGGAAGCACGGGCGGCTTACGAGGCCGCGTTGCGACTCAACCCGCAGGATGCCGACGCCAATTTCAATCTCGGCATTCAGTTGCTGAACGACCGGGAGATCGCCGCGGCTGAGACCCATTTCCGTCAGGCGCTCACGTTGCAGCCCACCTACCTGCCTGCGCTCACGATGCTGGTGCGAGTGCCCCTGAGCGAAGGTCGGCTCGCCAACGCGAAACCCGCGCTGGACACCCTGTTCGACGCCTACTCCGGCGTCCCGCAGGTGCGACAGCTCGCGCAGTCGTGGTATGATACGGCCATTGCCACCGCCCAGCGCGATGGCCGGACACAACACGCCCAGGCTCTCGTCGCGGAAGCCGCGGAACGGCTGCGAAATTAACCCGGTCAAAGTGCAACTGCGGTCGCACTCACCGCCAAAACGACGGGACCCGACTGCTTTTTGCCCTTGCCATACCCGGCCTCATAGAAGGGTCGTCGCTCGCCGACGACCGCGCCCCCTTCATCAGCGCCTTTCAGTGTTCATCAGTGGTTTCCCTTCGCCTCGCCGGGCAGTTAGGCACCGCTGGCAATTTCAACCACTGATCCACACTGATTAACACTGATCAGGTGGCGTCATCACCGCATGGCGGCCGGCCGACTACAAAC
>CBINJL010000109.1:0-7892 GCA_966250925.1 uncultured Opitutus sp.
GCCCGTTTGACCGTCCGGGCACGACTGATTTGAGCACCCACATGTCGAGATCTGAATCGCCCAGTTCCCGGGCGTTGCGCCAGTCCAGCGCTATGCCCTGGCGCGCGGCAGCGGTGCGAACGATCTCGACGGCGAGCCCGGCGGGGCGACCGAGTTCATCCATATAATGCATCGGCACATCGCCGCCGATGCCGATGCGATAGACCCGCGGAGAATCGACGGTGGCGGTGCTGTTCCACCACAGGAACAGGCCGAGGCTGGCCGCCGTGAGCACGACGATAAGCCCGATCCGGCGAAACCCACCGTGAGAGGCTGATCGAGGGGGCGGAGTCACTGCGGACAACTATCGGCCGCAAACGCTTGCGCTCAAGCGGATAGAGGAGTCGTGCGCATCGTGCCTGTCGACTGGTGTGTGTCCCGCTTCGCCTCCGGGAATGTCGAGCTCCGCCCCGGCCCGCCTCTCGACAACTCACGCCGCCGCGGCCGCGAAGGCAACATGCGGTGTCAGCCGAGGACTTCGCGGAGGGTTTCGAGGTCCATGACCTTGGCGAGGCTTTCCTCCTGCACGACGGCGGCGGCGAGCGCGGCCTTTTCGCGCTGCAGGGCGCGGATCTTTTCCTCGATCGTGTCCTTGGCGACGAGGCGGTAGGCGATGACGTTGGCGGTCTGGCCGATGCGGTGGGTGCGGTCGATGGCCTGGGCCTCGACGGCGGGGTTCCACCACGGGTCGTAGAGCACGACGTAGCTGGCGGCGGTGAGATTGAGTCCGGCGCCGGCGGCCTTGAGCGAGAGCAGGAAGACGGGCGGGCCGCCGGGCGCCTGGAATGTATCCACAAGTTCCTGACGATTCTCGGTCTGGCCGGTCAGCATCAGGTGGCCGATGGCGCGGGCGGCGAGTTCGTCGCGGATGAGTTCGAGCATGCGCACGAACTGCGAGAAGATGAGCACGCGGTGGCCTTCGGCGACGAGCGGTTCGACGGTGTCGAGCAACGCTTCGAGTTTGGCCGAGGCGGGTTTGATCAACGTGGTGGAGACGAGGCGCGGGTCGCAGCAGATCTGTCGCAGACGGAGCAGCGATTGGAGAATGTTGAAACGCTCGCGGTCGAACTGGCGGGCGTTCTCGACCTTGAGCAGGAGTTGGCGGGCGCGCTTGAGTTCGGCGTCGTAGAGTTTGCGCTGGGCGCCTTCCAGTTCGCAGACGAGATCCTCCTCGGTGCGGGCGGGCAGGTCGCGGGCGACCTCGCGTTTGGTGCGGCGGAGCAGGAACGGCCGCACGCGGGCGGCGAGGCGGAG
Source organism: uncultured Opitutus sp. (assembly GCA_966250925.1). Lineage (GTDB taxonomy): Bacteria > Verrucomicrobiota > Verrucomicrobiia > Opitutales > Opitutaceae > Actomonas. The sequence continues at coordinate 1,294 of CBINJL010000109.1, forward strand.
GCGCGCGCCCTCGGGGTCCTGCTTTTCGTTATAGAGCCGCTGAAAGGCAGCCTGGGTGCCGAGCAGACCCGGTTGGGCGAAGGCGACCAGACTCCACAGGTCGAGCAGGCGGTTTTCGATCGGCGTGCCGGTGAGGACGAGACGATGGCGCGCCGGCAGATCGCGGGCGGCGGCGGCGGTGGCGCTGGCGGGGTTCTTGATGTTCTGGCCTTCGTCGAGCACGACGGCGTCCCAGGAAATGGCGGCGAGATCGGCGGCGCGCAGGCGAAGCTGGGTATAGTTGACGACGAGCAGGCCGGAGCCGTCGGGCAACGGCTGGCGGGGCTCGATGCGGGCGGTGGCGAGCGACGGGGCGAAGCGGGCGGCTTCATTGACCCAGTTGGGCACGACCGATTTGGGGCAGACCACGAGCGCGCGGAAATTTTGGATTTTGGAATCCTGATTTTCGCCTTTTTGTTCCGGCTGATCGCGCAGCCAGAGCAGCCAGGCGAGGGTCTGCACGGTTTTGCCGAGACCCATGTCGTCGGCGAGGATGCCGCCGAGTCCGAGCGCGGAAAGGTGGGCGAGGTAATGGTATCCGTCCTGTTGATACGGACGCAGCGCGGCCGTGAGCGTGGCGGGCGTGGCGGGCGGGGCGGGCGGCGGCAGGGCGCGGAGATCGGCGGTGCGGCGGCGCAGGCGGTCGGCGAGCTTCGCGTCGGGCACGGTGGTCTCGGCGAGCTGCAGGGCGTGGAAGCGATGGGTCTCGGAGCGGCCGCGGGCGGCGAGCAGGTCGGTCGGATCGACGGTGAGGCCAAGTTTTGCGAGCGAGGCGGCGGTGGCGGTGTCGGGCTCGGCGACGACGAGGCGTTGCCAGCCGCGCCGGGGCAGGCGCACCCAGCCGCCGCGGGCCTGGGTGAGGAGTTTGAGTTCCTCGTCGGAGAGAGTCAGGTCGCCGGTGTCGAGGGAAAGGGAGACGTCGAACCAGTCCTGGCCGGAGGCGGCGCTGGCGTCGATGGCGAGATTGACCCGGGCGTTGAGCGGACCGTGGACGAGTCCCGCCAGCTCGGGTGTGGTCTCGATTTCGACGTCGGCGGGGAGTGTGGCGCGCCAGGCGAGAAACTGTTCGGGGAAGTTGGCCGACAGCGTGCGGGTCCAGGTTTCCGAGCCGGCATAGTATTGGAGTTGAAACGCGCCAAGGGTTGCGGCGACGGCATTGGCCGCGGCGAGGTCGAACCCGTAATGCGGGCTGTCGGGCGTGGTCGGCGGCGGCTGGCCGTCGCGGGTCCATTTCCAGCCGCCTTGTCCACAGAAGGATTGGCTCACGGCGGGCTCGTCGGCGGAGGCGTGGAGGGTGAGGTGCAGGCTGTCGTAGCTGCGGCCGTAGTCGAAACCGGAATCCGCCTCGATCCACAGGCGCAGTCGCGGCCGCAGGGGCACCCGCACGACGCGGGCGGTGAAGTCGGAGGGGAGTTGGAGACCGGCCGATTCGAGGGCGGTGGCGATGGCGGGATCGGCCAGGGCGGCGACGGGCAGCCGGGAAGTCGGCAGGGGGGCGGGGCCGCGCCAGACGCGGTTGTTGATCAGATACAGCGGCCCGTCGGCGTGTGCAAACGGGGTGGCGGAACCCGGCAGGCCGCGGCCGTCGGGCAACGTGAGCTGCAGGTCGAGATGGGTGGAGTCGTCGGCCCGGGGACGGGCGTGAAACCCGAGAGGATTTTCCTCGATGCGCCACGGCGTATCGTCGGGCAGCACGATGGCGGCGCGGGTGTCGGGATGATCGAGCAGAGAGGTGAAAATGTGGTCATCGAGGCGACCTTCGCGACCGAGGCCGTAGCGATGGGAGATGCCGCGCAGGCGCAGGCTGGTGAGCAGGCTGCGGGCGGGTTCGGCGTAAGTCTGGAGATCGGAGTAACTCGCCTGGGGGATGTTGTTCATCCACGCCTGGGTCGGGTGTCGCCAGGGTTTGGCGGCATCGGTGCGCACCTGCAGACGGGCGCTGCCGTCGGGGCCGAGCAGCACGCGGGCGTCACCGAAGACGCTGGAAAGCGGCAGGCGAGCGCGCTCGCTGTCGGAATGCGCGAGGTGAGGTTGCGGGGCGGCGAGCTGGGCGAGGGAGCGGCGCCAGGTTTCCACTTCTTCGGCGATGAGCTGCTGGCCGATGCGGTCGCGCACGGCGCCCAGATCGGTCATGGGCACAAACGCCGGGGGCAACGGGCGCCCGTGACGGTCCCAATCAAAGGCGATGTATTGCCAAAGTTCCCACGGGTCGGACGGCGCGTTGCGATCGGTCCACCAGCCGGGGAAAGCGGGTTGCCAGAAATTGAAAGTAGACGGCTCCGGGACGGCGGCGAATCCCGACGACCGCAGGGCGTGGCGGGTGAGGACGCCCTGCTGGCGGAAATCGTGAAACAGGGCGGAGAGTTTGCCGAGCCACTGCCCTTCCTCGGCCGTGAGCGCGCGACCGATTTTGGCGGCGAGCTGCGGTTCCCAAGTCTCACGGAACGATTTTTTGCGGGTCGCAGGCGGCGGCGGTTGCTCGCGGATGCGCGAGGTCGCTTTGACGGCGTGCAACTGGTCGAAGGCCTGATCCAGCCAGACCTGGGCGACGGCGTAACAGTGCTTGCAGGCCAATCCGACAGGACAACTGCACTCGGCGGCCCAGCGCTGCCCGTTGTAGGTCAGGGTGGCGGTGTAGGGCTCGCCGGCGCTGCCCTGGACGAATCCGGCGACGGTGGTTTCGTCCTCCCAGACCTCGGCCACGGCGTGCTGCCGGACGTAGCTTTTGCCTCGTTTGCGGGTGGAGGCGTCGAAGCCGACGGAAAGCAAAGTCGCCAGGGCGCTGATCGCGGCACCTGAGCGCAAATCGGAAGGCTTTCCGGGCATCGGAAAGCTCAGTAAACCGTTTCGTCCAACAGCGCGAAGAGCTCGGCTTCGGTGATGCGTTTCTGCTCCATCGTGTCGCGGTCGCGGAGGGTGAAGGTGTCTCCTTCTTTCTCCATCGTGTCGAAGTCGATGGTCACGCAGTAAGGCGTGCCGATTTCGTCCTGGCGGCGGTAGCGGCGACCGATGGCGCCAGCTTCGTCATAGAAAACCGGATACCGGCGTTGGAGCTTCTGGTAGAGCGCCTTGGCGCGGGTGGTGAGCTCTTCCTTGTTCTTGAGCAGCGGCAGCACGGCCACCTTGACCGGGGCAATTCTCGGGCTGAGGCGCAGCACGGTGCGTTTCTCGGTTTTGCCCTTTTCATCGGTGACGTCCTCTTCGGCGTAGGCGGCGCAGAGCACGGCGAGGAAGATGCGGTCGACGCCGACGGCGGGTTCGATGACGTGGGGCACGAACTTTTTCTTCGTTTCCTCGTCGAAGATTTCCTGCGGTTTGCCGGAGAAGCTGGCGTGTTGGGAAAGGTCGTAGTTGCCGCGGGCGGCGATGCCCCAGAGTTCCTGCACGCCGAACGGATACTTGAACATGATGTCGGTCGTGCCGCGCGAGTAGAACGCGAGCTTGGCCTTTTCGTGGTCGTAGAGGCTGAGCAGGTCGGCGGGCAGACCGATGGAGACGAGCCAGTCCCAGCACCACTGAATCCAGTCCTTGTGGCAGGTCTCCCAGTCGGCGTCCTCGTGGATGAAGTATTCCATCTCCATCTGCTCGAACTCGCGCGAGCGGAAGATGAAGTTGCGCGGGGTGATCTCGTTGCGAAACGACTTGCCGATCTGGGCGATGCCGAAGGGCAGTTTGACGCGGCCGGTGTCGACGACGTTCTTGAAGTCGACGAACATGCCCTGGGCGGTTTCGGGGCGCAGGTAGGAGGCCGAGGAGCCGTCGCGCAGGGCGCCGACGTGGGTCTCGAACATCATGTTGAAGGCGCGCGGCGGGGTGAGGCTGCCGGGCTCGCCGGTGGCGGGCGACGGGATGAGCGGAATCTGCTCGGGCGTGGCTTCGGTGAACTCGACCGCGACGATCGGGGCGAGCGTGCCCTGGAGGGCCTTCTTGCGCTTGAAAGTTTCGGCGGCGGCCTGGAGCTCGCCGGCGGTGTCTTCGGACTCGAGCGCGGAGACGTAGCCCTTGACCTCACCATCAATGGTCACGGCGGCGAAGAACAGTTGGTCGGCGCGGTAGCGTTGTTTGGAGACCTTGCAGTCGACGAGCGGGTCGGTGAAGCCGTCGACGTGGCCCGAGGCCTGCCAGACCTTGGGGTGCATGATGATGGAGGTCTCGATGCCGACGACGTCGTCGCGGCGGCGCACCATGTCGTTCCACCAGCAGTCGCGGATGTTCTTCTTGAGCTCGATGCCGAGGGGGCCGAAGTCGAAGAAGCCGTTGTAGCCGCCGTAGATTTCGGAGGACTGGAAGACGAAGCCCTTGCGCTTGGCGAGCGACACGATGGCTTCCATGGAAGGGGCGGAGGACTCGGCGGACGTGGACATAAGGGGAGAGGTTTACGGCGCGAGACGGCTCCGCGGCAAATCCCAAAATCCGTTCGCCGACATTCGGGAGAATTACGCGATTGCGCCCCATCCGGGGCTCGGCGAGGGTGCGCGTTTGCCGCGAGCCCCCGCTGCGGCGCGGTCGCCATGAAGGTTTCGTTTACGCAAAAAGAATTCAGTCGCCTCCTCGAGCTCGTGCACATGGGCATGCGCACGGTCATGGGCCGGCAGGGTGGGGATTCGCCGCACTTCGAGCGTTACGCGGCGGTCGAGCAGAAGATCCTGGCGATGGCGGAAGCCTTTGGCTGCGGCGACATGGTCGACATCGGCGGCGACGGCAAACTCGTGCCGGCGGCCAAGATCGATGAAGACGAGCGCCTGCGCAAAGTCGTGGGCGAATCCGACAACGACATTTTCTGGCACGAACTCGTCGCGCGTCTGGCCGATCGCGACCTCGGACTGGAGCAGACGATGGCCACGCTGGCCGGCAAAAGCGGGCCGCCGATCAACGCCGACGCACGGCTGAAGGAAGTCGAGGACGCCTATTGGGCCGAGTTTGAAAAACACGATCTCGCGCGCGTGCTCATCCTGCGCGGCGACCGCGGCTGAATCAGGCCTATGCTTGACGCGGTATCGGGTGATTTCCGGGTAAAGTTCTCGTCATTGCGACCGATAAAGGGAACCAATCGTTTCCCTTTTCTGCGCATGGACCTGACCGACAACATGCTTGTGCCGCTGCCCGGCCTGCTTCTGCCGCCCGATCTCCCGTGGCGTTCGGGGTTCATTGAGACGGTCGAATCCCATCTTTCCCGGGTGCCGTTTCCGCCGCTCTATCAGCCGCCGCGTTTCTTTGGCTATTATTTCAAGGACGGCGACCCGGTGGCGATTGCCGGGGGCTGGACCGTGCGCCTCGATCCGCTGCCGCCGCTGGTCAACCTGCCCGACGGGCTCGATTTTATGACCCGCGGCCATTTCGGTGCCATGACATCGGCCGAACAGGAACCGGATTTCCTGCTCATCCATGACCGGCACGACGGGGCCTGCTGGTTGTGGCGCTACCGCCACGGCCTGCGTTTTGTGCAGGCGCAATCGGCCGAGATTGACGCCGACGTGGAAGACGCCGCCTGAGTTGCGGTGTCGCCGGCTCCTGCGCCGTTGCGAATGACGCGCCGTGTGGCGTGGGCGCGATCAGTCTTGCGTCCCATGTGATCGCAGGCCGCAGATCACATTTCCTTCCTCATGAGGCGCCTCCTTTCCTCTTTTTCGCCGGCCTTCCGGATCGCCTGCCTCTTCGGCGGGTTGACGGCGGCTTGGATCGTGCTCTCGGATCGCGCGGTCGACGTCGTCTTCGGAAGGTCGCCCGAACTCGAACAGCTCGCGCAAACCTACAAGGGGTTGTTTTTCGTCGCGATCATGACGGTGGGACTTTATGCCATCGTGCACCGGCATCTGCGGCTGGCTGAACGCGCGCGGCAGATGGAGACCAGCTTGGTGTTGTCGCACAAAATGGAGGTCGTGGGCAGCTTCGCCTCCACCCTCGTGCACGACCTTAATAACATGTTGATGGTGATGCGCGGGCAGACCGAGTTGGCGAAACTGGAGGTGTCGTCGGGTGGTGCGATCGAGGGGCAGCGACTCGATGAAATCGAGGCCGCGGTGGTGCGTTGCAACACGATGGTGCGACAGTTTTCGCACTTCCTCCGCGGCGATCAGGAAGTGGCGATTCCGGTGGATCTCGGCGCGCTGTTACGAGCGGGCGAACCGTTGCTGCGCCAGGCGGCGACGCAGCATGTGCGGTTCAAACTCACGATGCCGGAAACCGCGCTGCCGTGGGTGAAGATCGCCCCCGGCGCGCTTGATCAGGCCTTGATGAATCTGGTCGTCAATGCGCACGATGCCATGGCGGGGCGCGCGGCGGCCTGCCTCTCCATCGCGGTTGTGACGCGTGAGCTGCAGGCGCACCGCGCCCCCCTGTGTCCGCAACCGCAAAGCGGTTTATTTGTGGTCATCACGGTGGCGGACAACGGCTGCGGCATTCCGCCGGTGTTGCTGCACAAGATTTTCGAACCGTTTTACACCACCAAACCGCCGGGCAAAGGCACCGGCCTGGGCCTCGCGTCGGTCCTGCGCACCGTGCAGGAACAAGGCGGCTGGGTGGAAGTGGAGTCGCGCGAGGGCCAGGGCACGACGTTTCAT
>CBINJL010000110.1:0-7876 GCA_966250925.1 uncultured Opitutus sp.
TGGAGTTCTTGAAATTGATGATGAGACCGAACCGTAGGCCGGTAATCCGAAGATAGTTGAGCATCTGCCCACGTTCATGATCCGTGATCCGGTCGATCACCTTGGTATCCACGACCACCTCATTCTCCACGATAAGATCAGGAACAAAGGTTCCCACGGAAACACCCTTGTAGTTGATATCGAACACCAGCTGCTGGTCGATCGACAGCTCTCGCAATCCCAGCTCCACCACCAAGGCGTTCTCATAAGGCTTCTCGTGCAAACCGTGCCCCAGGTCATTCACCACTTCGAAAGCCGCCCCAATGATTTGATGCGTCAGCTCCGCAGCGGGCTCGGATCTGTGTCTATCTGTGTCCATCTGTGGTTAAAAAACAGCGCCCGACTTAGGTGAGTGTGACGTAGTCGGCGAGGCCGTGCTTGCCGCCTTCCCGGCCGAAACCGGATTCTTTGTATCCACCAAACGGTGACGCGGGATCGAACTTGTTGTAGGTGTTGGCCCAGACCACACCGGCTTTGAGCGCGGTGCTCATCTTCAGGATGCGCGAGCCTTTGTCCGTCCACACCCCGGCGCTCAGACCGTAGGCGGTGTTGTTGGCCTTTTCGATCGCCTCGTCCGCGGTGCGGAAAGTCAGGATTGAAAGCACCGGACCGAAGATTTCCTCCCGCGCAATGCGGTGACTCAATTCCACCTGACGGAAGAGCGTCGGCCGGAAAAACCAGCCCTTCTTCGGCAACGGACAACTGGGTTGAAACATCTCCGCGCCTTCCTCCACGCCACTGCGCACGAGCGCGTCGATGCGCTCGAGCTGGGCCTGGGAATTGATCGCGCCGATGTCGGTGTTCTTGTCCAGCGGATCGCCAACGCGCAGCGACGCCATGCGATGACGGAGGCGGGCAAAAACCACGTCGGCCACGCTTTCCTGCACCAGCAGGCGCGAACCCGCACAGCACACGTGCCCCTGGTTGAAGAAGATGCCGTTGACGATGCCCTCCACCGCCTGATCGAGCGGCGCGTCTTCGAAGATGATGTTGGCCGCCTTGCCGCCGAGTTCGAGGGTGAGCTTTTTGCCGCTGCCAGCGGTGCTACGCATGATGGCCTTACCGACTTCCGTCGAACCGGTGAAGGCCACCTTCGCCGCCTGCGAATGATTGACGACCAGCGCACCGGTTTCGCCCGCACCGGTGACGATGTTGACCACGCCCGGCGGCAAGCCCGCCTCCTGCACGATCTCGGCAAACTTCAGCGCGGTGATCGAAGTCGTTTCCGCCGGCTTCAGCACCACGGTGTTGCCGGTGGCAAGGGCGGGGGCGAGTTTCCACGCCAGCATGAGCAGCGGGAAGTTCCACGGTATCACCTGCGCCACTACACCGTGCGGAACGGGGGTCGCACCGGGAAATGCATAGGCCAGTTTGTCGGCCCAGCCGGCATGATAGAAGAAATGCGCCGCCGCCATCGGCACGTCGAAGTCGCGGGATTCCTTGATCGGTTTGCCGCCGTCGAGAGTCTCGGCCACGGCGAACTCGCGGGCACGATCCTGCAGCAGTCGCGCGAGTCGATAGAGATACTTGCCCCGTTCGGCGCCAGGCAGTTTGGCCCAGCCGGCCGCGGCGCGAGTCGCGGCAGCAAAAGCCGCGTCTACATCCTTGGCCGCGGCGAGCGCGATTTCAGCGAGCGGCTGCTCCGTCGCCGGATTGATCGAGGTGAAATAACGCCCGGCCTTGGGCGCGACAAACTTGCCGTCGATGAAGAGGCAGTAGCGTTCCTGCAGCTTCGGGTCGGCGGTTTCAGGCGCAGGATCGTAGGCCCACAAATCGCCAAAGATGAGTTCAGGTTCAGCGCGCCGGGCGCGGGATTTTTTGGGCGTGGAAACAGGCATGGGAAAAGGCGTGGGAAAGCTGATAAGTTGGCCCACGGAATACACGGAGAACACGGAAACCACTGCGCCGAATAGGGCTCATTTTTTGATTTTCCGCGTGTTCTGTGTGTTCCGTGGGCAGAGAATAAATCAATAGGTGCCGGCGGCTTCGCTGAATTCGTAGGGGGCGCGGTAGGCGCCGGTCTTCATCTTCACGAGCTGCATCAGCAGGTCGTTGAGCAGCGAGGAGGCACCGAAACGGTAGCGGCGATTGTTCAGCCAGTCGTCCCCGAGAGTTTCCTTCACCGCGACGAGAAACTGCAGCGCCTGCTTGGCGGTGCGGATGCCACCCGCGGGTTTCATTGCGATGGCCATGCCCGTATCCAGAAAGTGGTCACGAATGGCATCGAGCATGACCTGATTGTTGGCGAGCGTGGCGTTGGACGAGGTCTTGCCGGTGGAGGTCTTGATGAAATCGCCATCGCGAATGACGCGCATGGCCAGAAAGGACGCCGCACGGATGTTGTCGTAGGTTTCGAGTTCGCTCGTCTCCAGAATCACCTTGAGCGTCGCGTCGCCGCAGGCCTCGACCACGGCGGCAATCTCGTCCTGCATGCGGCTGAATTCACCGGCCAGGAACGCGCCGCGATTGATGACCATATCGATTTCATCGGCGCCGTCGGCAACCGCCGCCTTGACCTCCGCCAGCCGCGTCTTGAGCGGCGTCTGGCCGCTGGGAAACGCGGTTGCGACCGACGCGATTCTGACCGGTCCGCCTTCGCCCAGCGCGGCGCGCGCGTGGCGCACCATCGACGGATACACGCAGACTGCCGCGACCGGCGGGATGTCGGCATCGTCGTGCGGCCGCACGGCCTTGGCGCACAGCGCCCGCACCTTGCCCGGCGTGTCTTTGCCTTCGAGGGTGGTGAGATCGACCATGCTCGCGGCCAGTTTCAAACCGAAGAGTTTCGAGCCGGTCTTGATCGAGCGCGTGCCATATTTCGCCACGCGTTCCTCGACCCCGACGGCATCGACGGGACCGATCTCGTTGAACAGGCGGCGAAAAGCGAAAGCTCCGACAGGCATGGTCGAAGATTCTCTTATTTGCATGGCCAAGCCAAACGCAAAGATGGACCTCACGCCACGGTTGCGCCTTGCTGCTGCGATGCCCGTTCGGAGTTCGTTTTCCCTGCCTTGGTCTGTCATCCTGGCCGGTGGCCTCGCGCTGATCGCCTCCGGCTGCAGCGCACTGCCGACGCCTTCGGCCGCCTACGGTCCGGCCGCCATCCTCGCCCGCATCGACGATCCCGAACTCACTGAAATCAGCGGCCTGACCCCATCGCGCCGCGCCGCCGGAGGGTATTGGGTCAATAATGACAGCGGCGACGCACCGCGGTTGTTTGCCTTGGACGAAGACGGCCGTCGCCTCGGCACGTTGCACATCGACGGTGTGGAAGCGCGCGATTGGGAGGACATTGCGAGCTTCGAATACGATGGCCGCGCCTGGCTGCTCATCGCCGACACCGGCGACAACTATTCACAACGCGACGACGTGCGCCTGCATCTGCTGCCGGAACCCGATCCGGCGGACTTTGCCGTGCAGTCATCCCTGCACCTGCGCCCGACCGTCACGCTCCGTTTCAGCTACGAAGATGGCCCGCGGGATTGTGAAGGCGTGACCGTGTCACCCGTTACCGGTGAAATCCTGCTGCTGTCGAAACGCACCACTCCGCCCGTGCTCTACACCTTGCCGTTGCAACTGGAGGCGGGTGCCGCCCCACTGGTCGCGCGTCGTATCGCGCCGGCCGCGGGCATCGTGCCGCCGACCGCAGCGGAACGCGCCTTGCCGGGGCGACTCGGCGAATTCCGTTCCCAGGTGACCGCGCTCGACCTTTCCACCGACGGCTCGCGCCTCGCCGCGTTGACCTATGGCAACATCTGGGTCTATCGCCGCGAGCCCGGCGAAACCTGGGCGGCGACGCTCGCCCGCAATCCGGAACGTATTCCCGTCACCGGCCTGCCGCAGGCGGAAGCGTTGTGCTTTCCGCCGAACAGCCACGATCTCATGGTCACGACCGAACACACCCACGCTCCGTTGCAACGCTATCAAGCTCGCTGAGTCCACGATCTGCCACTTTCTCTCCCAGCACCCTGTAAACGATTCAATCCCGCATCATGACTCCCCGTCGCCTGCTTCTCACCTCCGCCCTGCTCACCTCGCTGCTGCTGCCCGTCGCCACCCGTGCCGACGAAGACCACACGCCGCTGGGTGAACAGATGGAAATCATCAACGATGCGTTTCGCCAACTGCGGCGCCAGGCCGAAGATCCCGCCCAAAACGCCTCGTCGCTTGAACTGCTCGCGACCATCCGTGCCGCCGCGGAGAAGAGTCTCGCCCACGATCCCGAATACGCCGCGGACAAGCCCGCCGACGAACGCGAGACCTTCGTGAAATCCTACCGCGACGACCTGCGCGACTTCATCGCCACGCTCGACGCCACTGCGGCCGCCTTCAAGGCGGGCAACAACACCGAAGCCGCCGGCCTCGTCGCCGAGCTGCGCGACGCCCAGCGCACCGGCCACAAGGCCTATCGCCGGCCCAAGGACTGATCGATTCGCGGCGCGACGATGGCCTCATCCAATCGCGCGCGATCCGTCCGATTCCTCCTCCTTTCGCCATGTCGTCGTCCGCGGATCAACGTCGCGCCGTCGGCCAATTGGTCATCGCCGCGCTCTGCTGGAGCACCGGCGGCTTGCTGATCAAGCATGTGGACTGGCCGCCGCTGGCGGTCGCCGGCGCTCGCGGACTGTTTGCCGCTGTCTTCCTTGCCTGCACCCACCGCGGACTGCGCTTCACGTTTTCACGCCCGCAACTCATCGGCGCCGTCAGCTATGCGGTCTGCACCATCGCATTCTGCGTCGCGACCAAACTTACCACCGCCGCCAACGCGATCCTGCTGCAATACACCGCGCCGGTATGGATCGCGTTGTTCGGCGCCTGGTTTCTCGGTGAACGCGCCACCCGGGCGGACTGGACCGCCGTCTTCCTCGTGCTCGGCGGCATGGCGCTGTTTCTCGCCGACGGCCTGCGTGGCGGCAATGTGGCCGGCGACGCCATCGCGCTGTTTGCCGGTGTGGCCTTTGCCGCCATGACGCTCTCCCTCCGCTCCCAAAAGGACAGCTCGCCGGTGGAGTCGATCATTCTCGGCAACCTGCTCGCCGCCGCGGCCGGTCTCCCCTGGATGATCAGTGCGCCAGCGCCGTCGGCCTCCGGCTGGAGCGCACTGATCGCGCTCGGCGTGGTCCAACTCGGTTTCTCCTACTGGCTCTACGCGCGCGCCATTCGCCATGTCACGGCATTGCAGGCCGTGTTGATTCCGGTAATCGAACCCTGCTCAATCCCGTGTGGGTGCTGCTCGCCCTCGGCGAACGCCCCACCCCGCTCGCGCTGGTCGGCGGCGCCGTCGTCGTCGCCGCCGTCACCTGGCGTGCCGTCGCCGCGCTGCGCCCGGCAACATTCCCCAATCCACCATCGCCGGCGCTGCGATGAAAACTCGCCTCGGCAAAACGCTTCTGCTGGGACTTTTGCTTGTGACTTTTCGCGCCGCCGCCGCACCGCCCGACACCGTGGTGCTGCTGCATGGACTCGGCCTCGGGCGCTGGGCGATGAAACGCATCGAACGCACCCTCGATCACGAAGGATTCCGGGTCGTCAATCTGGGCTACGATTCCCTGCGCACGCCAATTGAAACGCTCGCCCACGACTGGCTGCCGGCCGAATTGGCGAAACAGGGCATCGATCCCGCAGTCGCCGACGGCCCCACCCTGCACTTCGTCACCCATTCCATGGGCGGCATCATCCTGCGCGGCTGGTTGCATCATGATGGTGTGCCGCCCGCGATGGCGCGCGGTCGGGTCGTGATGCTGGTGCCGCCCAACGGCGGCTCGACCCTCGTCGACCGCATCGGCACGTGGCATGTATTTCGACTCGCCACCGGCATCAACGGCGCCGCGTTGAGCACCGCCGCGGATTCATTTCCCAATCAACTCGGCCCGTGGCCCGCCGGTCCGCAACTCGGCGTCATCGCCGGCGATCGCCCGATCAATCCACTGCTCGCGCACTGGACCGGCTCGCCCGGCGACGGCAAGGTGCGCGTCGAGGAAACGCGTCTCGCCGGCATGGACGACCACCTCGTGCTGCCGCACTCCCACACTTGGATTCAATACCGCAAGCCGGCCATCCGCCAGACCCTCGCCTTCCTGCGCGACGGCCGGTTTTCCCCACCGCCGCCCGCTCCGTAGGCCGCCGGCTTGCAGGCGCTCCGCAGCAGGGAAGCATCAGCGAATCACGATGGCGGCGGGATCTTTTATGCCGCGATCAAAAGTAGCGAAACGTAAACCCGCGTTTTTTGCCACCTGCACAAGATAAGCGTCCGAGGTTTTCGCCGCGGTTGACGCCCACGCCGCCAAACGCGGCGAAGGCGCATGATCCACAAAACCTCCCAATCGCGATCGCATCCCAGCCAGTGCGCTCTGTGCCTGGGCCAATGAGTAGCCAAACACCTGCATCGATACCCGTAGAAAACCCAGCTCGCTCTGCGCACATGTCGCCATGTTGAGCAGCCCTTCCCGCCCGGCCCAGGCGTGGAATTTATCATGGTGTGGCGACCCTGCATGCTCGCACGCGAGCAACGCGTTGACGTCGAGAAGGTATTTCACGGGAAATCCGCCAACGCAGCGCGAATGACGTCATCGGTAACCACCGGCCCCGGCGCCGCGTTGTAGGGCAACCCGGAAACCGGATGAATCCGCCGGACCATTTTTGCCTTCACCTGCCTCTCTCCCAACGCCGCACTGCGGATGAATTCGGAGACAGATGCCGCGTTCACCGCACGCGCTTTCGCGCGGATCAACCGCGCTTCCGCGTCACTGACTTTGAATGAGATCACCGGCATCGGTATTACCTTAATACCGCCAACCGCGCCGTCAAGCGACCGGGCGGCACTCCACATCGTGCCGGAAGGAAACTCACACCGAAAACGTCAGGGGCGAAAGCGCGACCACGATACCCACGACCGCACCGTAGGCGATGTGTCCGAAGATGTGCTCCAAAAACACCGCCGGACCCGCTTCGCGAAACTCCGGCAGGGGATGCGCATCAGCCACCATCCACACCAGCGCGAGGCTGACCACGATGCCATGAAACGTGCCCAGGCCCAGCCCCACCAGCAACGATGATGGCCAGCCCGTCATGCCGAACGCGATCATCAGCGCCGTGTAGATCAACGCGGCGCCGATCGCCATCGCGCCATGCAGCAACACGCCCACCCGCACCGCGCTGTCACGCGACTTGGTGAACAGGCTGCCGACCGCGGCGACGATGTTGCGGCCCGGGACATTGCTGCGGTCGATCACGGCCATGGCTCCCAACATAGCCGCTCCGCCGGCGACGCCGGCCAGAATCGACCAGATGAGAAAGATGGCGATCAGGGTGGCTGGTTCCATGAGAAGTCCTCCGTTTTGAGTTGGGGTGGGGAGAGCGTCACCGACAGCCGGGTGGCGAACGAATTGCAGCCTAACTGCATCGGGGAGTTTTTCCAGTCGCGAAACGATTCGGCAATTCACCACGCCGCGGGCTCGACACCCGCCAACGCCTCCCGCCAAGCTCCCGGGCCATGGCGAAAGGAACCGGCGACACGGCCAAATCAGCCAAGAAACACTATGACGAGCAGATCGCCCGCCTCCGCGAGGAATTGGTGCAACTGCAGGTCGATTTGAAGAAATCCCCCTTCAAGATCGTGCTCATCGTCGCCGGAGTCGATGGCGCCGGTCGCGGCGACGCCCTCAACACCCTGATGGGCTGGCTCGACCCGCGCGGCGTCGAAACCATCGCGGTCGGCGAACCCACCGACGAGGAACGCGAACGCCCGCTCATGTGGCGCTTCTGGCGCGGCCTGCCCACCAACGGGCGCATCGGCGTCTTCGTCGGCTCCTGGTATACCGAGACGCTGCGCGAGGAA
>CBINJL010000111.1:0-7846 GCA_966250925.1 uncultured Opitutus sp.
ATCACCATGAGTATCGAAGTCTCGCATCTCCGCAAAACCTTCGGCGCCTACACTGCGCTCGACGACGTTTCGCTGTCAGTCAAACCCGGCCAGCTCACCGCCTTGCTCGGCCCGTCGGGATCGGGCAAGACCACGCTGCTGCGCATCATCGCCGGTCTCGAATTTGCCGACCCCGGTAGTGGGGCGGTGCGACTCGACGGCGAGGACGTAAGCACGCTCGGACCGGGAGAGCGCGGGATCGGTTTTGTGTTCCAGCACTACGCGCTGTTCCGTCATCTGACGGTGTTCGACAACATCGCCTTCGGTCTGGCGGTGAAACGACGCGGTGAACGACCGTCGAAAGGCGAGACGACCGACCGGGTGCGACACCTGCTCAAGCTGGTGCAGTTGGAAGGGTTGGAGCGCCGGCTGCCGACGCAGCTTTCCGGTGGCCAGCGCCAGCGGGTGGCGCTGGCCCGTGCGTTGGCGATCGAACCCAAGGTCCTGCTGCTCGACGAACCGTTCGGAGCGCTCGACGCCAAGGTGCGCAAGGAACTGCGCCGGTGGCTGCGCCAGTTTCACGAGGAGGTGAATCTCACCACGCTGTTCGTGACGCACGACCAGGAGGAGGCGCTGGAAATCGCCGACGAGGTGGTGGTGATGAACAACGCCCGCATCGAGCAGACGGGCGAACCGCAGACGGTTTATGACCGGCCGGCCTCGCCCTTTGTGATCGAGTTTTTGGGTAACGTGAACCGACTGGGGGCGGGTCTGTCCCAGTCAACGCGTAACCACAATGTGGATACGCTCTACGTGCGACCGCACGATGTCGACATCCGCCGTGAGCCGAAGGGGGAATCGGCACTGCGGGCCCGGGTGCAGCACGTCTTCGCCGCCGGCAGCACGGGGCGGGTGGCGCTGCGGCGACTCGATTCCGGCGAGGCATTCGAGGCGGAACTTTCCCGCGTGCGGCTGGCCGAACTGGACCTGCGACCGGGCGAGGACGTCGCGGTGGGTTTTCGCCATGTGCGCCTGTTCCCGCAGGGAACGTATTGCGAAACGGATCTCACGGAGACGATGCAGGCGAGCGGCGGTTGACGCGCGAAAGTATTAGCGTCCTGCGCGTTCTGCGGACTCGCTGTGATACGGTCGTTTACTCTCTTAACCCCGCTTGCCGTGATGATGTGTTTTGCTCTGCACCTTTTTCGGACTTGGACCGGTCGCGTGCGATTCGGCGGCGCCGTGGTCGCCTCGGTCGCGGCGGTTTCGGCAACGCCGGAGCGCTTTCCATCTCCGGGGAGTATCGACGTTAATCCCGACACGCCACTCGTTCTCACGTTTTCCGCGCCGCCGACGGTGGGAGCCTCCGGGCTGATTCGCATCTACGATGTCGAGACCGCTGCACTGGTGGACACGCTCGATCTGAGTATTCCGACTTCGCCGCATCCTTCGGGGCGGGCGCCGGTGCGTGGGCGTGAAGGTGTGGCTACGGCGCCGCGAGTCACAGTGGACAAAGAAGTCGAGTATCAACAAATCACGGTCGACGGACTGGAGTTCTTTTTCCGACCGATCATCGTGCGCGGTAATGTGGCCCGGATTTATCCGCACAACGGCGCCCTCGATTACGGTCGCACCTATGTCGTGAAGATGGACGCGTCGGTCTTAGTGCCGGCGGAAGGGGAGGCCGGCTTCGATGGATTCGTTTCCGATTCGGACTGGACGTTCACGACCAAAACGGCGCCGCCGCCGGCGGATACGATGCGGGTGGTGGTGGCGGCGGACGGCAGCGGCGATTTCAGCACGGTGCAGGCCGCGATCGAGTTTTTCCCTGCCCAGCCGGAGCGGCGTGCGACGGTCTTCATCAAGGACGGTTATTACGAGGAGTTGGTGTCGCTCAGCAATCGCGCCAATCTCACCATTCGCGGCGAGTCGCGCGACGGGGTTCAGGTCGGTTATGCGAACAACTCCGCCTTTCAACCGGGGCGACGCTGGGCGTTCTCAATCATCAATTGCACCGACATCCAGCTCAGCAATTTCACCATCAACAATTACTTCATCGGCCAGGCGGAGGCGTTGATGGTGCGCGGCGAACGGATCATCATCGACCACATGACGCTCCACGGTTCGGGCGATGCGTTCACGTCTTACGGCACGGTCTATTTCGCCGACAGTCTGCTCACGGGCGATGGCGACACCGTGCTGGGCTACGCCGCCGTGTATTTCCTGCGCAGTGAAATCCGTTCGCGCGGTCCCTTCACCTGGACCCGCACGCCCCAGGGCAGTCACGGCAATGTCTTCGTCGATTGCACCCTGATTGGTTTGGCCGAGCCGTTGCCCTGGACGGTCACGGAAACCAGTCCGGGCAGAATCGTGAAGACGCCGTTTGCCCGGCTGCCGCGCAACGGCTCGCCCACGGCGACAGCGACCAATTTTCCATACGCGGAGATGGTGCTGATCGACACCCGGACCAGCGGTATCCCGCCCGAAGGTTGGGGACCGATCGAGGAGCCCCCCGGATTCGACAGCACGCATGTGCGCTTTTGGGAATACAACACGATGGACTTGGAGGGACGTCCCGTCGACGTCTCGCAACGGCATCCGGTTTCGAAGCAACTCACGCAGGAGAAGGATGCCGAAACCATCGCTAATTATCGTGATCCCGCATTCGTGCTCGGCGGCTGGACGCCGGTGGTTGAGCCCTGAGATGAGGCGGCCAACGGAAAACCATTCCGCTTCATTCCGACGGAATCGGGGCCGAATCCCGAAAATTCGTTAGCTTATTCTGGGTAACGCGCGTTCATTCGGAAATCGCCCAAATTTCGTTAGACAATTAATCTTTAGTAAGTTTAGTAAGTTAACTGGTTTTAACCCAATCCCCCCGTAAAAACATCATGGCTCGTATCTACAACGACATCACTGAAACCATCGGCAACACCCCCCTCGTGCGCTTGAACCGCACGGCCAAGAACCACGGCGCGGTGGCCGACGTGCTCCTCAAGCTCGAATTCTTCAACCCGTTGTCCTCCGTCAAAGATCGCATCGGCTTCGCCATGATCGATGACGCGCTCAACAGCGGAAAGATCAACGCCGACACCGTCCTGATCGAGCCGACCTCCGGCAACACCGGTATCGCGCTGGCTTTCGTGGCCGCGGCCAAGGGGCTCAAGCTCATCCTCACGATGCCGGAAACGATGAGCATGGAGCGCCGCAAATTGCTCAAGGTGCTTGGCGCCCGCCTGGTGTTGACCGAAGGGCCGAAGGGCATGAAGGGCGCGATCGCCAAGGCCGAGGAACTGGCGGCGCAGATCCCGAATTCCGTCATCCTGCAACAGTTTGCCAACCCGGCCAATCCGGCCATCCACCGCAAGACGACGGCGGAGGAGATTTGGAACGACACCGACGGCAAGGTCGACTTCGTGATCTCAGGCATCGGCACCGGCGGCACCATCACCGGCGTCGGCGAGGTGCTGAAGGCCAAGAAGCCCGGCGTTAAAATTGTCGCGGTCGAGCCGGCCGCCTCGCCGATTCTCTCCGGCGGCAATCCCGGCCCGCACAAGCTGCAGGGCCTCGGCGCGGGTTTCGTGCCGGACGTGCTCAACACCAAGATCTACGACGAAGTCATCACGGTGAAGGAAGACGACTCGGCGCCGATCTCGAAGGAAGTTTCCAAGACCGACGGCATCCCGGTCGGCATCTCCTCGGGCGCGGCCATCTGGGCGGCGTTGGAAGTTGCGAAACGGCCGGAAAACGCGGGCAAGACCGTCGTCGCCGTGATCCCGTCCTGCTCGGAGCGTTATCTGTCCACGTGGCTCTTTGCCGACGTCAACACCGACAGCGATTCGCTGGACGATCTGATCAAAAACTGATTCCTTTCAATATCCCCGGGGACGCTCCGCGCCGCCGGGTTTCCTAACCCCAAGCCGGGCCCGGCTCCTGGCCTGAAAGGGCTCGGAGCCGGGACTTCGCTTTTCCGCCCACGGAACACACGGACTACACGGAAAAAGAAGCTCGAGTCCTTCCGTGTAGTCCGTGTGTTCCGTGGGCAGAAAAGATCTCTGCCTCGCGATGTTGCCTGAACCGTCTTCCGAAAACGCCTTCCTCGCCGACCATGTCACCCGCCTGTGCGTGAGTTATCGGCAACTCACGGGGCGCGATTTGATCGCGTCGGGCGATTCGCCGGAGGCACGGGCGGAAGCCATTTATCGGGCGCCGTTCGTGGTGTTGTCGCATGGCACGGAAGCCGATCCGATTTTCAATTATGCCAACCTCGCCGGGCAGCGACTGTTCGCGATGACGTGGGCCGAAATCACCCGACTGCCGTCGCGGTTTTCCGCCGAGCCGGTGAGTCGCGAGGAACGCGCGCGACTGTTGGCGGCCGTGACGGATCGCGGTTTCATCGACGACTACCGTGGCGTGCGCATCGCGGCCACTGGCGCGCGGTTTCGGATCGAAAACGCCACGGTCTGGAATGTCTGCGATGCGGCGGGGCGCCCGGCGGGACAGGCGGCGACCTTTGCGCAGTGGACGCCGGTGGCCGATTGAACCTACGTTCGGCAATTGATTGTTTAACGCAAAGACCGCGGAGGCCGCAAAGCACTCCAAGAAAGGCGATCAGGAAATCGAAACAACTCCGCCGACGCGCACCGCACGTGGGGAAAGTGGCGGGAGCATCCTGCTCCCGCTGCCGGAAACGGGAGCCGGAAGCTCCCGCTACGCGGAATGCGTTTGCCCGCTAATCAAATCGGCCAGATGCGGGGGATGACGATCATGGCGATCGTCATGCAGAGGACGTTGAGCGGCAGGCCGATCTTGAGGAAGTCGGTGAATCGGTATCCACCGACACCATACACATAGGTGTTGGTCTGGTAGCCGATGGGGGTGGAAAACGCGGCCGAGGCGGCGAAAGTCACGCCCACGATGAAGGCCCGCGGATCGACGCCGAGCTCCGCGGCGACCCGCAGCGCGATCGGCGCCATGAGGGCGGCGATCGCGTTGTTGGAAAGGATCTCGGTCAGCACCGTGGTGGTGAAGTAGATCGCGGCGAGGGCGAGGAGGGCGCGATGCTGCTCGGGAGCGAAGGTGTTGATGCCGTCGACGAGGTGGACGGCCAACCACGTTGCCGCGCCGGTCTTTTCGAGCGCGAGGCCCATGCCCAGCATGCCAAAGATGAGGAAGATGAGATTCCACTCCACCGCGGCGTAGGCTTCCTTTGACTTCAGCACGCCGGCGAGCAGCACGATCACGCAGCCGGTGACGGCGGCAACTTCAATGGGGGCGACGCCGAACGTCGCGGCGGCGATGACCGCGGCGATGACGCCGAGCACGAGCGCGACTTTGCCGGTGGGCGATTTGGCCGGCGTGCGGGCGCGGTCGAAAAGCATGAGGTCGTCGCTGTTGCGCAGACGATCGATGGCCTCGTCGGAACCCATCATCAGCAGCACGTCGCCGGGTTCGATCGGCAGGGTTTCGATCGCGTCGCGGACGTTGCGGCCCTTGCGGTGCAGGGCGATCGCGACCATGCGGAAGCGTTGGCGGAAATTGACGCTGCGCACGGTCTGGCCGACGAGGGCGGATTGGGGCGTGACCACGGCCTCGACCAGCGAACCCTCGTGCGCGGCGATTTGTTCGAGGCCGAGCTGGAGATCGGCCACGAGATCGATGCCCTCCACGCTGCGGGTGTGTGCGATCCCCTGGGGGCGGCAGGAAAGGATCAGACGGTCGCCGGGGTGGAGCCGCGTTTCGTCGGGGTTGATCGACACGGCCACGCCGCTGCGCACGATTTCGAGCACGCGCACGCCACGGGCTTTTTTGAGGCCGGATTCGTTGATGGTTTTTCCGGCCAGTGGGGAGTTGGGCTGGATGAACGCTTCGGTGAGGTATTCGCGGCGTTCCTCTTCGCTGAGAATGTCGGTCAGCATCTCGCGCACGGGCAGCACGCGTTTGCCGACCAGGCCAAGGTAGAGCGCGCCAATCACAGCGGTGGGGACGCCCAGCCAGGCGAGTTCAAACAGGGTAAAGGAGCGTTCACCGTGGGCGACGGCGATGCCGTTGACGATGAGATTGGTGCTGGTGCCGACGAGGGTGCAGGTGCCGCCGAGAATGGCGGCGTAGGACAACGGAATGAGCAGCTTCGACGGCGCGAGCTGCATCTTGCGGGCAAGCCCGAGGATGACCGGGAGAAACACCACCACGATCGGGGTGTTGTTGACGAAAGCCGAGAGGGTGGCGACGAAGGCCACCATGACGACAATGACCACCGGATAGGGCAGAGTGCCGGCGCGATCGACCAGACCGGAGGCGCGATCAATCAGACCGCATTTCACCAGCGCGGCGCTGAGCACAAACATGGCGCCGACCGTGATCGGCGCGGGATTGGAAAAGACCGACATCGCCTCCTTGGCCGACAACAGTCCGGTCACCATCAGCACGGCGAAGAGCGCCAACGCAGTGACATCGGGCGGGAATTTTTCCCACACGAAGCTCGCGAGCGTGAGGACGAGGAGCACAAAGACGAAAGCGATTTCCCAAGTCATGGGCGGAAAGGTGGGCGAAGCTACGGAGGGCGGTGGACGCCTCCCAGCTTATTTTAGGGGCGTGCGGCTGCCTTCGCTCTGGCGATACCAGCGCACAAATACCGCCACGAAGGCGAGAAACGTCATGGCGACATTGCTCAGTTTCATGATGGCTCCGGCCAGCAGTTGGTCGTCCATCGGACTGAAGCCGGCGATCAGACGTGGGGCGAATTCGTAGGTGGGGTAGAGGATATCGGGCGAGAACGTGACAAAGGCGAATAGCGGCGTGAGTCCCACCGCCACGGCGAAGAGATACACCATCTGTCCGGCAAGTCGCATCGGCGGCCAGACTTGGCTCTGCGCCAGCACCGGCCACCAATACAGCACGGCCGAGCCGAAGAACATCACGTGTTCGAGCACGTGCACCAGCCGATCCTGCAACGCGAGATCGTAGAGCGCGGGCACATGCCAGATGCTTTGCACCAACACGTAGGTGGCGCCGGCGACGACGGGACGGGTGAACAGGCGTCCGAGCGGTCGCACCACGGCGCGATCCGCCACCGCATCAATCAACCAAGCGGGAAGACCGAGCACCCAGAGAATCGCACAGGGATAGATCAACACCACGTGCTGGGCCATGTGGGCGGAGAACAGGAAGCGTTCGCCGAGTTGGTCGAAAGGAGAGCCGACCGCGAGGTAGAACAGCACCAGCGAACTGTAGTAACACACCGCTCGCCAGCGTGACGGACGGGCCTGCGGTGCGATCCGCGCCCGCAAAGGCCCGGTGAGCACGGCATAGCCCCAGGCAAGCAGCAGCAGCCCGCCAATCAGGTAGGGTTCGTTGTGCCAGTGACGCAGGTCGATCAGATCCATGGACAGGGAAAGGGGCGGTCGGACAGCGTGTTGCGAATAGTGGAAATGCTCCGGGCATGAAAAAGGCGGCCGGAAATGGCCGCCTCGTCAAGGGAAGGGGATGGGCCGGAATTATTCGACCGATTCGTAGGCCGGGCCGACCGGGATGGAGGCTTCCGCGCCATGCACCAGCAGCAGGGCCCAGAGCGTGCCGCCGCCGAGAGTCAGGCCGATGAAGAACAGGATGGTGCAGAAGGCCTTGTCCCACTTCAGGTGCATGAAGATGAAAATGACCGCCACGAACTTCACCGCCGAGAGGCCCATCAGGATGGTGATGATGAGCCAGATCGGCATCGGGATGTAGATCACGAGCAGTTCCATGCCGGTGATGATCGCCAGTGCCATCGCCAGTTGGACGAAGACGTGGAACTTGCCTTCGTGCGTATGTGCGTCGGCAGGGGAAAGGGAGACGTCGGCGGAGGCGCTCATGGCAGGACAATGTA
>CBINJL010000112.1:0-7840 GCA_966250925.1 uncultured Opitutus sp.
GGGGCAGCAGTAACACGATTCCTGATACACGTTGCCACTTCGATTCGGAGGAGGCGATGAACTGTTCGATGACGACCTGGGCGCCGTTTGCGAAATCGCCGAACTGCGCTTCCCACTGGCAAAGCATGTCCGGGTAATCGAGCGAGTAGCCGTAGTCGAAACCGAGCACGGCGGCCTCGGACAGCAGTGAGTTGTAAACGCAGAGTTTGCCCTGGCCTTCGCAGATGTGATCGAGCGGCGCGTAACGTTCGCGCGTCTCGGCGTCGTAGAGGTAGGCATGGCGCTGGCTGAAGGTGCCGCGGCGGCAGTCCTGACCGGAAAGGCGCACGGGGGTGCCTTCGGCGAGCAACGTGCCCCACGCCAGCGATTCGGCGTAGGACCACTCGATGGGACCGCCGTTTGCAAACGCCTTGGCGCGGTTGTCGAGCAGGCGTCGGATCTTGCTGTTGATGTGGAAGTCGGCCGGCGTGGACGTGAGGGCGTCAGACACGCGTTTGAGCGCCGCTTCGGAAACGCCGGTGGGCACGAGGGCGTGGCTGTAGCCGGGTTGGAAAATCGCGGTGGAGCCGCGGAACTGGTCCTGCTCTTCCTTGCGCGCGATGCGGGCGGCGTCGGCGGCCTTGGCCTTTTCGAACGCCTGTTCCATCGCGCCGGTGTATTCGGCGATGATGGCGTCGGCGTCGGCTTGCGTGATGGACTCTTCGGCGATGAGCTTGTCGGTATAGATCTTCGAAACCAGTTCGTGGTTGCGAATGGTCTTATACATCAACGGCTGGGTGAAGACCGGTTCGTCGGACTCGTTGTGGCCGTGGCGGCGGTAGCACACCATGTCGATCACGACATCGCGCTGGAACTTCACCCGGAACTCGAGGGCGAGCTGGGTCACGTAACAGACGGCCTCGGGGTCGTCGCCGTTGACGTGGAAGACCGGCGCTTCGATGAGCTTGGCCACGTCGGTGCAGTAGCGGGTGGAGCGGGCGTCGGCCGGATTGGTGGTGAAGCCGATCTGGTTGTTGATGACGAAGTGCACGGTGCCGCCGGTGCGGTAGCCGGGCAGTTGGGAGAAGTTCAACGTCTCCGCCACCACGCCCTGGCCGGCGAACGCGGCGTCGCCGTGGATGAGGAGCGGGCAGACGCGGCGGCGTTCGAGATCGCCGCGGATGCGCTGGCGGGCGCGGGCCTTGCCCTCGACGACAGGGTTGACGATCTCAAGATGCGACGGGTTGGCGGCGAGGCGGACCTCGACATTGCCGCCGGTCTTGGTCGGCAGCACGGCCTCGAAACCGAGGTGATATTTGACGTCGCCGTCACCCGCGACGGTGTCGGGAATGTAGTTCTCCGAGAACTGATCGAAGAGCACATCGAACGGCTTGCGCAGGATGTTGGAGAGGACGGAGAGGCGGCCGCGATGGGCCATGCCCATGACCACTTCCTCAACACCGAGCTCGGGGCATTTTTCGAGAAACGCGTCGAGCGCGGCGATCATGGTTTCGCCGCCTTCGAGCGCGAAACGCTTCTGGCCGACGAAACGGGTGTGGAGGAACTTTTCGAAGAGCTCGGCCTTGTGCAGACGGCGCAGGATCTGGGTCTTGCGGAAGGTGTCGAACGACGGCTGGTTGTTGCACGATTCCATCTGCTCCTGCAGCCAGTCGCGGGCTTCCATGTCGCCGACATGCATGTATTCGACGCCGATCGTGCCGCTGTAGGTTTGCTTCAGGGTCGAGATGATGTCGCGAAGCTTCATCTGGCCGCCGCCCTTGTAGCGGGTGAGGGTGTAGCTCTCGTCGAAATCCTCTTCGGAAAACTCGAACGCCTCATGCGCGAGTTTCGGGAACGGCGGCGGCGGCGGGTTGAGCGGATCGAGGTGCGCCTGCAGGTGGCCGTGGGAGCGATAGGCATTGATCATGCGGATCGCCATGACCTGCTTGCGGGAGTCGATCACGTTTACGCCGGCGGCTTTGGCGCCTTCCGAAGTGAGTTCGCCGCCCGAGTGGCCCAGCGAAAAGCCTTGGAAGAATGCGCGCCAGGTGGCGTCGACCGAATCAGGGTTTTCCAACCATTGCGCATAAAGGGTCTCGAAGACCGCGGCATTGGCGCCGGTGGAAAGGGAGGTGGGATTCATGGTGTGGAGAAAAACAGACCGCGATTGCCTGGCAGAGGCGTCGCGGCCGGAAACAACGTAGCCGAAAGGTAAAGATTTGGCTCGGATCGCAAAGCAACGGGCGCTTTTACACAAGTGTGATTCAGGTCACGACGCGGTGCCGGGCCGCGTTGTGAGCGCAGCTAACACCGGGCAGGAATGGAATTAATTCCACTATTCTTTATATGGAAACTGACATAAAGGCCTCTCTCGACGCGCTCTTGGCGGCAATCAATGAGGGCAATGGTGCAGTGATCGCGGCGGAAATGGCCCGCTTGGACGGGTTTTTGCAATCCGGTCGCGGCCAACTGCATCCGCAACTGATTCACTTCCTCCAAAACCGCAGCTACGCCAAGGCCCACCTGTTTCTCGGCGGCGCCAACGACATTCCCGTCGGCGTTTGCGGCGGCAGATATTAACCTCGAACGGCGGGAAAACGACGGAGTCCCTCATGGCCAAAGACAAAAAAGTCGCCACCGACGGCGGTGCCAATCTCGGGCAAAATCCTTTCGCGGCTCTGGGCGGTTTGGGCGGTCTGGCAAATCTGCCGGCCGGTCCGGGCGCCCCGCCACCGGCCGCCGCTGCGCCGCAGAAAACGTCTCAACGGGGCCAGCCCAACTCCAATCGCGGTCGGGTGGAGATTCGCCGGCTGACCGGTGGCAAGGGCGGCAAGACCGTCACCGCCGTTTCCGGCTTCGTCGGCATCGGCGAGACGGAAAAGAACCGCCTCGCCAAACGCATGCAAAAGGTCTGCGGGTGCGGCGGCACGGTGAAGGCTGGCGTCATCGAGATCCAGGGCGACAAACGTGATCAGGTGGCGGAGATCCTGCGCGAGGCCGGCTTCCGGCCGGTGCTGGCGGGCGGCTGACTCTTTGATGTTTAACGCAAAGACCGCAAAGACCGCGGAGGCCGCAGAGCCCGCCAAGAAAGACGGACAGGAGAGGGCAACAACACCTCAGACGCTCACTGCGCGAGTGAGCTCTGGCAAGGTGGGTTTGGAGGCATCGCACTTTGCGATCTCTCTGCCCTTTGCGGTTAAACGGCGGTATTTGGGCGGAATCGCACTGCGGCGCAGCTTCCGCGGAGCGTTGCGCGGTCACAGTCCCATGCGTTCGCGAAACACTTTCGACTGGCGGCGCGAAAACTCGATTTCAGTCCCGTCCTCCAGCGTGGCTTTGAGCGTGCCGCTGAACCAGGGATCGACGCGGGCGATGAAGTGGCGGTTGACCAGTTGCGCGCGATTGGCCCGCACAAACATCGCCGCGGGCAATCGTTCCTCCAGGGAAACGAGCGTGCGGTAAACCATCACCGCCCGGTCGTCGAACCACACCCGGGTGTGGTTGTCCTCGCCTTCCAGCAGCCGCACCCGCCGCAGCGGCACGAACCAGCAGCGGTCGTCCGCGCGTAACAGCACCTGGTCATCCTCGCGCAGCGGCAGGCGTTCGCCGCCGGTGGTATCCGGTTCTTCACTACGGCTGTCATTCGTTCGCACGCGTTGCCACGCTTCGGCGAGCCGGGCAGGGACCACCGGCTTCATCAGGTAGTCGGCCGCGTTGACTTCGAAGGCGCGCAGCGCGAACGCATCGTAGGCGGTCACAAAGATGATGCGTGGATGCGGCGGCGGGAGCAGTTGCAGGAAGTCGAAGCCCGACTGCTCGGGCATGGCGATGTCGAGAAACACCACGTCGGGTCGCGTGGCCTGAACGACCTCCACGCCTTCGGTCGCATCGCTCGCTTCGCCGACGATTTCGGCGTCGGGCAAACCGCGCAGGAGCCCGCGCAATTCTTCGCGGGCGAGACGTTCGCCGTCGATGATCACGATTTTCATGGCGGCGGGGAAACGGCGGAGCGCAGGGCAGGGAGATGCAGGGTGGCGACGACCAGATCGGGTTCGGTCTGTTCCAATCGCAACGCGGCGGCATCGCCCCAGAGGATGTCGAGGCGGGCGCGGATGTTGTTCAGGCCCACGCCGGTCGATGCGCTGTCGGCGGCGGACGTGAGGCGACCGGGATTGCTTACGCGAATCTGCAGGCGGTTGTCCGCGACGGCCGCGGCGATGCTCACCACGCCACCGGCGCGCCGCCGCGCGATGCCGTGGTTGATCGCGTTCTCCACCAGAGTCTGGAGCGCAAAGGGCGGCACTTCGCAACGCAGGGCTTCTTCGCTGAAATCGCGCGTGATGCGCAAGCGCTGTTCGTGGCGCAGCGATTCGAGGCTCAGGTAGTGCTCGACCATCGCCAGTTCCAGCGCGAGCGGGATGCGTTCCGCGGCGCCCTGCTGCAGACTCGTGCGCAGCAGCTCGGACAACGCGGTCACGGCGTCACGCGGCGGATGCAGCTCCTGCGGGATGAGCGCCCGGATGGTGTTGAGGGCGTTGAAAAGGAAGTGGGGATTGAGCTGCGATTTCAGCGCCGCGAGCTCGGCTTCACGCGCGACCGACGTCAGGCGCAGGCGTTCGCGAAGTCCGGCCTGATATTCGAAATAGACGTGACTGCCGATGTAGAGCGCCAGCCAGACGCCGATGAAGAAGATCGAGCGAGTCACCATTTCGAGGTAGTTCGAAATGGCGCCGGTCTGCGCGATCAACTCGAGCTCGGGACCGTCGCGGGGAATCAGGTTGATGCTCACCCACGACATCGCGCCACCGAGAGCCCAGCCGCCGATGACGGCGCAGAGCGCGAGGCGCCAGGCGAGTGAAACCCACGACAACGCACGGCGGCGGATCGCGATCAGCACCACGCGCAGGACATGCGTCGTGATCACGCCAAACAGCACCATCGCGGCGGAGTCCTGCACGTCGCTGCGGGCGTCCGGCCCGCGTTCGATCAGCAGCGAGGAAATACTGAGCAGGAAATAGCCGCCCCAGCCCGCAGCCTGGAACCACCAATACATCGGCGTGCCCAGCCAGCGTTGTCGGGCGGGATGGGTTTGCGGCGTGGTCCGACGCAGCACGTGCGGTGAGTTCAGCGGCGACGTATCCAAAATTCGAGAACGAGGAGATTTGGCACCCAGCACGTCCACGCAATCCAAGGATAGGCGGAGTCAAACGGAATGCCGGCAACGAGGGCGGCCGGCAACTGCACCCGCAGACTGATCGCGGCGCAGGTGAGCGCGTAGCTGCGCCACATGGCGCGGCGATGCGCGATGCGTTGGCCGCGGGTCGCGGTCCACGCTCCGTAGGCGGTGACGCCGAGCCAGAGGATTCCGAGCGCCGCGAACCCGAGTTTTCCCATGGCACCGCCTGCCGCGAGCGGAGTTGCGATCAATCCGCTGCAGCCCGAAATCGTCACGGCGGCGACATACAGCAGGCCGACGCGCCGATGCCAGGGACTGTGGGCGGCGAACCGCGCGCCGAGCAGGATTTGCACGAGGCCGGTCAGCAGTGCGATCGCGCCGCTGGTGGCGTGCACTGCGACGACATCGGGCAATCGGGCGACGGAAACGAGATCAACCGGACTCGCTTCGGCGCCGTGTCGCCAGACCTGCGCATAGATGGCGAGCGCGTAGCCGGCGACACCGATCGCCGCGACGGTGAGCAGCCCCAGCGCGGGCCAGGAGCGGCGCGCCAGGGGAGGCGTTGCACGGGACATCGGCGTCAGAAATTGAACGAATATCCCAGTCGGGCGTAACCGCCGTCGACGCCGTCGGACTCGAATTTTTGCCGCGCACCGTCGTGATGAAATTCCAACTCACGCAGCAGCACCGCGCCGATTTCGAACTGAAGCTGGGCTCGGGGCGCCAGCCGCCAGTGCACGCGCAGACCGGTGCGGATCTCCTCGTATTCGAGATCGGCGTCCTGGCTCCACCCGCGCGCCAGCCGGTCCTTTTTCTGCAACGCAAACACATCGGAGCGATAGCTGGCCTGCAGACTGATTTCCCACCGTTCGTTCCATTGATAAAACACGCCCGTGAAGGGCACGCCGAGCGCGAGTCGCCAGCGCGGCGCCGGCAGCCATTCCACGCCGAGCACGGGATTGAGTTTGTCGCCGCCGAGGCCGAGTGAATCGAGATAGACGCCGAAGGTGCTGTTGAAAGTCGGACTGGCGGTGTAGCGGGCGAGGGCAAGTCCCTGCACCCCGGTGCCGTCCGAACTCCAGGCCGTGTCGCCGGTGCCGAGCGAGCTCACGCCGACCTCCGCCAGAGCCAGCCAACGATCATTGAAGACGTGAAGATAGGACGCCTCCACGGCGATGCTGGTGAGCGTTTCGGGCAACAGCCAGCCGAGGTTGCCGCCTTCGAATTCGTCGCGGGTCAGTTCCAGTCCGAAGCTCAGCACGCGTCGACCGTGTTCATCGAGCGGCAAGGCATATTCCAGCTCGAAGGCGTATTCGGTGGTCCGCATGTCCTCGTCCGGAGTGTTGGCCGTGCTCATGGTCACGCCGTCGGAACCGGCGACGATGAACTCCGCGGTGAAGTTGCCGCGTGGCGGCGGGTCTTCCTGAGCCGGCAGCAGCAAGGGTTGCAACAGGAGAACGAGGAGCGGAAGGGAAGTCAGTTTGGACATACCCCGCCAGCCTGTCGCGGATGTGGCCAAAAGCAGGCTCGGCTCCGCGAGCGGTCGCAGAGCAAAGCGAGTGGTCAGGTCGCCCGGTGAAACGAACGCGAACAGGCGCCGCAGTGCGTTGCCGCGTCGGCTGCGTTCAGGCCGCCAATCCGGCCGCCAGCGCGAGAGCGGGGCGAGCGCGGTTGAGAATGTAGAGGTGGTAGCCGGGCGCGCCCTGAGCGACGAGATCGCGAATCTGGTCCAGCGCCCAATCGACGCCGACCATTTCGACGACGTCGGTGTTTTCCGCGGCGACGTCGAGGCGGCGGGCGAGCTGTGCCGGCACGCTGGCGCCGCACAGGCTGGCGATGCGTTTAATCTGTTTGGTCGACAGCACCGGCATGATGCCCGGCACGATCGGAATGGTGATGCCGCGGCCCCGGCATTTTTCGACGAAGCGGTGGTAGATGCTGTTGTCGAAAAACAACTGCGTCGTGATGAAGTCAGCGCCGGCGTCGACTTTGCGTTTCAGGTTGTCGAGGTCGGTATCGAGGTCGGTCGCCTCGGGGTGCTTTTCCGGGTAGCCGCCGACGCCCAGACAGAAGTCGGCGTGACGGCTTTTCAACAAGGTCACCAATTCGCTGGCGTAGCGCAGGCCGTCGGGTGCGGGCGTGAACGCGGTTTCGCCCTGGGGCGGATCGCCGCGCAACGTCATGATGTTGCGAAAGCCGCCGGCGTGGATCTTGTCGGCCATGGCCGTGAGTTCCTCGCGACTGTGCCCCACGCAGGTCAGGTGCGGCATGACGGTGAACCCGAGCTCGTCCTTCAGCAGCGTCGCCACCTGCGCTGTGCGTTCGCGCGTGCTGCCACCGGCCCCGTAGGTGATCGAAACGAAATCCCAATCGATGACCTTGAGCGCTTCGGCCGACTGACGCAGCGCCGCGACGCCCTCATCATTTTTCGGCGGGAAAAACTCCAGCGAGCGCAACGGACGGTTGCTGGCAAAGAGAGAAGAAATCGACCGGTCCTGCATCATAACAAATCAACATATCAAAATATAATGATATGATCTCAAGCAGCAATTCGCCCCTCCCATGAAATTTCCCAGCGGTCTCAGGCGCGGACATATCCGTTTGTCACGTATTACGTGACAAACGGATATAATTGATTGTTTGTTAGTGTTTTAATAACGTGATGGAGAAGGGGGCGAGGAAGGG
>CBINJL010000113.1:0-7754 GCA_966250925.1 uncultured Opitutus sp.
ACCGACGACGGCGAGTTTGTCGTCGATGCGGGCGGCGATCGGGCGGAGTTCGTCGAGGGTGGCTTGGCGGAAGTCCATGGTGGAAGCGGGGAAGGGCGCGAAAAGGTCGAACACACGGCAGCAGGTCGCGCACCGCAACCCCGAAAGCGGAGACTCGGTTCCGGTGATCAGGCGGGAACGTGCAGGGCGAGGGGGATTTTCCATTGAAGCGACGGACACAACAAACCACTGATCTTCTTCGCTGTCCTCATTCGTCGTGCTCACCCCGTATTTCGCCGTCACCAACGTCATTCAATCGTTCCTCCTCTCCGGGGTGGTCGGGCAGATCATCACGGTCGGCCTGGTCATTTTCAGCCTCGTGGCCTGGTCGATCATGATCCACAAGAACGCCGAGCTGAAGCGCCTGCGCCTGCTCAACCTCAGCTTCGAGCAACGTCTCCGCGCCGAGCGCACGCTGCTCGATGTGCCCGAGGCCTACCGAGAACGGCGCACCATCCCTTATGGCGATTTGTTTGCGGATGCATTGGAGGCGTATTGGCGGGCGGCCGCGATCGGGCAGGAAAAGGGCGTGGACACGTCGCGCTTCCGACTTGAGCACATGGAAAACGCCCTCCAACGCGCGCTCGCCCGGCAGGTGCTCCGTTACGAGTCCAACATGGTGTTTCTCGCCACCATTGTTTCCGGTGCGCCCTTCATGGGCCTGCTTGGCACGGTTTGGGGTGTGATGGACGCGTTCAGCGCCGTTTCGGTGCAGCAGACGGCGAGCATTCAGACCCTCGCACCGGGCGTTTCCGCGGCGCTGCTCACCACGGTCGCCGGTCTGCTCGTGGCCATCCCGTCGGTCTTCGGTTACAATTACCTTTTCGCCTGCAGCAAACGGTTGATCACCGAGATCGAAAACTACGCGAGTTCACTGGCCGACCGACTCGAACTCGAATCGAGCTGACCGCGCCGCAACACCACCGCGCCCGAGGCAAACGCCCCTCCGATCGCCATGGCCCGCAACTTTCGCCGCCAACGCCAGTCCGCTCCCATCTCGGAGCTCAACGTGACCAACCTCATCGACCTGGGGTTCACGTTGCTGATCATTTTCATGATCGCCACGCCGCTGATCAACCAGGAGCAGACCATCCCGGTCGACCTGCCGGCCGAATCGCGCAGCAACCAGGATCAACCCGATCCCGACACGCAGTTCGAGACCATCACCATCCGCGCCGACGGTTCGGTGCTGCTCGGCGAGCAACCCATCGCCTTGGCGGGGTTGGCGGCGGCGCTGGAGCCGTTTGCGGCGCGGCCAAAGCCGCCGGTGTTTCGCATCCGTATGGACGCCGCCTCGACCGCTCAGCAGTTTGTCAGCGTGATGGATGCGTTGAAACAGCATCAACTCACGCGGATCACTTTCGATACACAGGTGTCCACCCGCTGACCCGGATACCTTCGGGAAGATATCGCCACGAAAATACACAACACACACGAAAGCATATCAATTGAGGTCGTCGGCGCGGAAAAGGTAGGGAGACGTTATTCCAGATGCTTGGTGGATTTTCGTGTGTTTCGTGTATTTCGTGGTTACCAAATGAACCGTTTCGCCTGAGCTGATTTCCACCATGAGTTCCTCCAGTTCCGTTGTCCCGATGCCGCGTGCCGCGACCCTTTCAGTGGTGTTGCACGTAGGGGTTCTGGCGGCGATGATTTTCTGGCTCTGGTGGTCGCAGCGGAATGAGGAAAAGCCGGAAACGCGATTCGAGCTCGTGGCCGGTCCCGGCGAAAACTACGCCGCGCAGGAAGCTCCCACGGTCGCAGCGGAAACGCCCACGGTGAATCTCACCTTGCCCAAACCCGAGCCGCGGCCCGCGCCGCCGCAACCGGTGCAGGAACGCACCCCGCCACCGCAGCCGGCACCCAAGGAAACGCCCCGCGAGGCTACGCCACCCAGGATCGAACGGGTGCCTGAAAAACCGAATCCCATTAAAAAGGTCGAACCTGAGCGCGAAAAGGTGAGCTGGTCCGATTTCACGAAGGAACACGGCGCGCCCAAGACCCAGCCTGCGCCCAAGACGAACACCCCGATCCAGACCAAGAAGATCGATACGTCGACCGTGCTCAGTTCGACGACGACCGTCGTCTCGGCGGGCGCGGGCGGCACGGCGATGACCAGCCGGGAAATTGATCTCTCAAAACGCTACATCGCCTTCATCATTCAACAAATCCGGCAGGCGATGGAAGCCGCCGGCGTCACCGAGCCGCGCGACGCCGGGGTGCAGTTCGCCGTCAGCAAGGATGGCGTGCTGTCCGACGTGCGCATCACCCAGTCCTCCGGCAGTGGCGAATTCGATCGTGCGGTGCTGGCGGCGTTTCGTTCCATCGGCCGCATCGGCCCGCCGCCGACCAATCGGGCGGAAGTTTTTCGCACCGTCATTCGTCTCAGCGAACGATGAAGCATGCTGGTGACGGGGAAGTTACGGCAAAAGTTGAAAAAACTCCTTGCATTCACTTCTCCAACTTTGATTGTCCCCGTTCCCCCACGGGCCCTTAGCTCAGCTGGAAGAGCGCCTCAATGGCATTGAGGAGGTCAGCGGTTCGATCCCGCTAGGGTCCACCAAATCCCATCCTGGGAGTGGGTGGGCGAAAAACCCGACTCGATCAACCGTCCACTCCGGACGGTTTTTTTGGGTCCGTTGACGAACCGGCCGGCGGCAACACGACGCGCAACTCACCCCAACCCGGCGGAGCCGGAACCGAACAGCCTACCGGTAGGACTCCCGGCCGCAATCCACGCTTTCGCCTCCGGCTCAAGCGCGGCTACCCGCTCCACCGCCCGCAGACTCCGCCCGCCTCGTAGCCGCGTTGGAGCGCAGCGACAACGTGGCCCCGCCTGCCTCTCCGTTCGCCGGCTTCTCCGCACCACTACTCACTCCAACCCGGCGGAGTCCAATTTCTTTACCGCCTTTCTTTGCGTGCTTTGCGGCCTCCGCGGTCTTGGCGTTAAACATCAACTGCGGGACATGGGATCATCCGGCGGAGCAATGCCGGCGTCGCGATAATACCGCGCCAGGGTTTCGCGCCAGCGTTGCTCGTCCGCATCGCGACGGCGCGTGGTGCGGTATTCCATTTCACCCGCCAGAAAAATGAAACCGAAGAGCGCCACGCCGAGCCAGTGCGGATGCGAAAACGCCAGCGCCATCACGCCGATGCCGGTCAGGGCGAGGACTTTGCCCACGCTGGCCGCCCAGAGGGTGGCGCGCAGGTAGGGAGTGCGTAGTGACATCAGCGCGCGCAGGATGCGGCCGCCGTCCATGGGGAATATCGGCAGCAGATTGAACAGACCCATGACAATGTTCATCGCGGCGAGGTGACGCCCGAATTCGGTTATCGTGAGCGGAAAGATCAACGGGTCCCAGTCGGCCGGAAATCGCACCCCGCCACCGATCAGGATGGCGACGATCAGGCCATTCACGGCCGGGCCGGCGAGGGCGATGAGCAACTCTTTGTGTGGTGTGCGGGGGATGCGGTCGAGCTCCGCCATGCCACCGATGGGCAGGAGCAGGATACGCGGCACGTGGACGCCGAAATGGCGGGCGGTGAGCGCGTGGCCGAGTTCGTGGGCCACGACGCAGGTAAAAACCGCTGTGATGAAGAGCAGCATCCAACCCATGCCAAATGCGCCGGCAGCCGCCCAACCTTCCCAGCCGGCGTAGGCGAGGAGCACCAAAAACGACCAGTGCAAAGCCACCGGGATGCCCGCGAGGCGGCACAAGTGCATTGACCAGCGTAACACGGGGTCTAATCAGGGCGGGTTTGGTCGCGGGTTGCCAGCCGGATTCGCGGCCTAAAAAGACTCATTTGCGTTTCCCATGTCCGACACCACCGCTTCGCCTGCCACCATTCTCATCATCGACGACGACGCCGAGATCCGGTATTCGCTCGGCCGGGTGTTGTCGTCGGGCAACTACCGTATCACCGAGGCATCGAGCGGCGAGGAAGGCGTGGCCGCGGTCAAGAAAGGCCCGTTTCCCGACCTGATTTTTCTCGATATCCGTATGGGCGGCATGAGCGGTATTGAGGCCCTGCAACACATCCGCG
This sequence comes from uncultured Opitutus sp., assembly GCA_966250925.1. GTDB lineage: Bacteria > Verrucomicrobiota > Verrucomicrobiia > Opitutales > Opitutaceae > Actomonas. Next base: position 4,084 of record CBINJL010000113.1, read on the forward strand.
GCGCCAATCCTAAACAACTCGTTGTCCTCATGACGGCGTTTGGCACGGCCCAGACCGCGATCGAGGCGATGAAATTCGGCGCCTTCGATTACATCATGAAGCCGTTCGATCCGGCCAAGGTGTTGTCGATCGCCGAGACCGCCCTGCAGACCAATCGCGAGATGAGCGCGGTGAGCGACTACAAGCCCACCATCAACAGCGAGGACTACAAGGAAGGCATCGTCGGCTCCTCGCCGGCCATGCAGGAAGTTTTCAAAGTCATCGGTCAGGTCACCGCCAGCGACGTGACCGTCATGATCACGGGTGAAAGTGGCACCGGCAAGGAACTCGTGGCGCGCTCGATCTGGAAACACAGCCACCGTTCGTCGAAGCCGTTCATCGCGGTCAACTGCGCGGCGATTCCGGACAACCTCATCGAGAGCGAATTGTTCGGACACGAAAAAGGCTCCTTCACCGGCGCGACCGGCCAGCGCATCGGCAAGTTCGAACTGTGCGACGGCGGCACCATTTTTCTCGATGAGATCGGCGACATGGCGCTCGCCACCCAGACGAAGATCCTGCGCGTGCTGCAGCAGGGCGAAATCCAGCGCGTCGGCGGCACCGAAACCATTCGCGTCGATGTGCGCATCCTCGCCGCCACCAACAAGAATCTCGAAGAGATGGTGCCGGCCAAGGAATTCCGCGAGGACCTGTATTACCGGCTCAACGTCGTGCGGATCAAAATGCCGCCGCTGCGCGAGCGTTCGGACGACATTCCGCAGATCGTCGATTTCTGCCTGCAGAACCTGGTCAAGCAGCGCAAGACACGCGTGTCCAAGGTCTCACCCGAGGCGATCGACGTGCTCAGCCGTTATCGCTGGCACGGCAACGTGCGCGAACTGGAGAACGTGATTTACCGCAGCGCGGTCATCGCGCAGGGCGACACCATTTTGCCCAAGGATATCCCGGCCGAGGTGCGTGCTGCCGCCGGCACCGGCACGCCGTTTGAAGGCGGCCCCAAGGCGGTGGCGGCAACCGCAGCGTCGGCGCCTGTATCGGCATCTCCGCTGAGCGAGGACAATGCGCCGCCATTTGCGGCCGCGGCGCGCAGTGAACCGCCGACGATTCCCGCAGCTCCGGCGCCGATGTCCACATCGCCGATCGGTGCGAGTGCATCCGAACCCGCAGGGATGAGTGGGGGTTACTCCGTGGCCGGCGCGCTGGACTTTTTGCAGGAAGCTTTGAGCCAGGACGAGGAACCGATTCTGAGCCGCATCGAGCGCGAGATGGTCGTCCGGGTGCTGGCGGCGATGGAGGGCAACCAGGCCAAGGCCGCCGAGCGTCTGGGCATGACCCGCACGACGCTGCGCAAACGAATCGAGGCCTTCGGCCTAAAGGAATAGCGCGGGCTGTCCCGCCTCAACGGTGTGGTCGTCGGCGAGCGACGACCCTACGCGCGCCGCGGTGGAGCGGCGTAGGGCGTTCGCTTGCGAATGCCGACTGCGGTGGAGTGGCGGGAAACGCCGGCGTATCCGGAAACAGGTTACGTGGTGATTTGGCCTTCGGCCCGCAGGTCGTGCCTCAAAAATACGGTCGTCGGCGAGCGACGACCCTACACGCACCGAGGTGGAGCGGCGTAGGGCGTTCGCTTGCGAATGCCGGGCGGAGGAGTGGCGGGAGACGCCGGCGTATCCGGAAACAGGTTACGCTTTGTGACTCACTCCGGCAGGACGATCACCTGGAAGACACGGTCGTCGGCGAGATATTTTTTGGCCAGGGCGCTGATCTCGGCGGCGGTCAGGTTACCGAAGTCCTCGTAGCGCGAGCGGGCCCATTCGAGGCGTTGCGGGTTTTCCTGGGCGCGACTGAGCACGGCGCTGAGCCAGTAGCCGTTGGTGCGGGCGCTTTCGCGCAGGCCGGTCAGAATCGGCTGCACGGCGCGTTCGAGTTCGTCCGCGGTGGCGCCATTGCGGGCCAGATCGTCGGCCAGTTCCCGCACTGCCGCGGCGACGCGGGCGGCTTCGCCCGGTTCGACTTCGACGTAGGCGTTGATTGAGCCGTAGCCGTCGTAGGTGTCGCTGGTGCTGCTGCCGGCCTGAGGACTGTAGGAGCTGCCGAGTTCCTCGCGGATCTTGAGCCGAAGGCGGTCGTCGAGGACGGCGGCGAGCACGCTCAAGCGTCGGTCGGTGTGGACGTCCTTGCCGTCGGTGGTGGGCCAGGTGAGCGACACGACGCCTTTGGGAATCTCGGTCGGCACGGTGTAGTCCCGTGAAAACGTCTCTTCGGGAAACGAAACCTGACGGCGCCCATAAAGCAACGGCCGCGGGCCGCGGGTGGGCAGGGCGCCAAAGGTCTGGGCGACGGCGTCGATGGTGGCGTCGATGTCGAGATCGCCGACGATGGCGATTTCGATCGCGCCTTCGCTCAACTGCGGCATGAGCCAGGATCGGGCCTCGTGGAGTGTGCGTTGATCGAGCACCTCCTGAGGTGGCAGGCCGAAACGTGCATCGCCATTGGCGAGGAGGCGCGGCACTTCGGTCTGGAGCGGTCCCTGCGGAATGTGGGCGAGGCGGGTGTAGAATTGTTCGATGGCCTTGCGCATCTGGCGATCGGCTTCGGGGCGGAATCCGGGATCGACGAGATAGGCGGCGGCGAGTTGGAGCTGCAGCAGCAGATCGTCGGGCGTGGTGTTGCCGGAAAAGGTGAGGGCATCGGTGCCGACGTTGAAACGCACGCCGACGTTGCGACCGGCGAGGATGCGTCGGAGGTCGTCCGCGGAGTGCCGGCCGAGGCCGCCGAGCGTGAAGGTGTTGCTGGCGTAAACCGACAGGCCGGGTTGATCTTCCGGTTCGGACAACTGGCCGGTGCCAACACGCAGGCTCACGCTGATGCTTTGGGCGGAGAAGTCGGTTTTCTTGATGTTGAGACGAACGCGGTTGGTGAACTCGACCAGGGTGAGATCGAGGTCGTCGACGTGGTCGCGGGAGTAAACGGTGCCGGCCGGACCAAAGTCGGTGTAAGCGAACGCGGCTTCCTCGATTTTGGCCGGCGGCTCGAGCGTCTGGTTGTGGGCAGAGGCGTAGACTTCGCCGATGAGTTTTTCCGCATCGTCGGACGGCGTGGCGCCGGTGTTGCCGATGACGGTGATGTAGCGGTGCGGCGCGGCCCAGGCTTCGCGGAAGGCGGATTCGCAGGCGGCGAGCGAAACCTGTTCCAGCGCGGGCATGAACAGTTCGAGATCGGTCTGCGGTGTGGTGAAGACGTTGTCATCGGCCACGGCGGAAAGAATGCCCATGGCGAGACCGGTCGAGCGGCGGGTGGGAGCCTGACTCACCGATTGTTCGAGATTGTTGCGCATGCTCGCGATCACTTCGCGCAGTTCGGGTTCCTGAAACCCGAATTCGAGTGCGCGCCGCAGTTCGTTTTCGGCGAGGGCGAGGGCGGGTTGCCACTGGCCGGGCTGGGTGCGCAACTCGATGGTGGTGGTGTCGGAGATTTCCTGAAAGTCGCCGGCGGCGGCGTAACCGCTGGAGAACGGCGCGCCTTCCTGCTTGGCCAGTTCGGAGAGGCGACGATTGAGCATGGCGAAGGCGAGATCGCGCGGCAGGTTTTTGAGGCGATTGGCGGCGGTGTCGGGTTCCTCGACGGCCACGCCGTTGGCCGCCTTGTAATCGTTGCCCAGCTGCTTGTCC
>CBINJL010000114.1:0-7728 GCA_966250925.1 uncultured Opitutus sp.
CGGAGGCGCTCAAGGCGAAGATCACCGAATCGGTGGCGCTGATCGACGGGAAGATGTCAGATGCCGCCGTGCTCGGTTCGCCGAGAATGCGCAGCGTCTGCATGCCGAAACGATTGCGGCTCACCATCGTCGTGGCGGTGTTGCCCGTGGTGTCGAACGCGCCGGTCTCACGCACGTCGCGATCGTGCACGAAGATGTCGAGCGCCTGATTCGCATCGGTCGCGGAATACTGACCGGAGGAATCACCGTCGGTGAGATTGTTGGCGAGCGAGGCAAAGGCCACGTAGCGGCCGGTGCGGCTGATGCTCGGGTTAAAGGAACCGAGTTGGAAATTGGCCGCGGACGGATCGATCGCCTGCACGCCGGCGGACGACACGCTGACGCGGACCGTGGTGCCGGCCGCGACGTTGCGCACGAAGACGTCGTTGACGCCGTTGGTGTCGCCGCCGACGAGGTTGCTGGCGGCCGAGTGGAAGGCGATGTAGGCGCCGTCGGCACTGAGGGTCGGCGCGCGGCTGGGGCCATTGGCCTCGGCTCCGCCGGTGGCGACGCTCACCCGCACGGTCGTGCCGGCCTGCATGTCACGCAGGAAAATGTCGCGGGCACCGTTGGCGTCGCCGGCAACGAGGTTGCTGGCATCGGAAGCGAAGACCACGAAGCGGCCATCATCGCTCACCCGCGCCTGAAAACTGTTGCCATTGCCCTCGGCGCCGGCGGCGTTGGCCGAGACCAGCGTGGTGGTCCCGGCGAGGGTGTCGCGCAGGTAGATGTGGGTGAGTCCGAGCGCGGTGCGCGGCGAAACAAGGTTGCGCGCGGTGGACTCGAAGACGACGTAACGGCCGTCGCCGCTGAGCGCGGGTCGGAAGCTCGAACCGTCGGCTTCGGTGCCTCCCGAGGAAACACTCACGCGCTTGATCGTGCCGGCCTCGAAGGTGTCGGTGACAAAGATGTCGGATAAGAAATTGTTGTCGTTGCCGACGAGGTTGGTCGCTTCGGACGCGAAGGCGACGGTGCCGGCATCGGCCGAAATGAAGGGATATTGCGAGTTTCCATTCCCCTGCTCGCCCTGCAGCGAAAGGCTGAGACGGCGCACGGTCGCGGTGTGCTGGTCATAAACGTAGACATCGCGACGCGCATTGGTGTCGCCTTCGATCAACGTGGTCGAATCGGAGGCGTAGACCGTGTAACGGCCGTCCTCACTGGTGACGGGCTGATCGCTCCAACGATCACCGCCGGAACTGCCCCAATAGATCGACGGGAAATTGGTCGGATCGAGCGCAATGCGGGAGGCGCTGACGTCATACCAGACGTTGTTGCCGTTCTGAGCGAAGTCTTCCTCGACGGATTCGGCGACCTGCTCGTTCACGTCGATTTTTGCCAACACGTAATAGGAGCCGGCGTAGTTGCCGGGCAGCAGCTGATTCCAGTTGATGGTGTGGCCGGCATCGTCGGCATCGATGCGCGTGCCGATGTCGTGCCAGGTGAGATCGAAGTCGTCGTCGTCACCAAAGGTGGGATTGAGCGAAAGGATGACGCGGATGCGGAAGTAGAGTCCGTTGCCGTTGACCAGCGGCACGTAGGGCACGTTGGTGCTGCTGCCGCTGGCGGACTGGTTGATGAAGGTGAGCGACATCGGAATGACGTCGCCGCCCTCGTAGCCGATGCCGGCGGGATAATTCAGCGCGATGATGCGCAGGTCGGGACTGCCCGTGACGGTGAGCGCGGTTTCACCGGGAGCGATGGAAGTGACGCCGAGAACCGCAGTTTCTTGTGGCGTAGAGGAATTAGCGTCATGATCAAAACTAACGGAAGTGAGTTCGGCCGAAACGCGGTAGACGCCGGCATCGGTGGTCATGGTTGGAATCGTAACAACAAAGATCGCGATACCGCCGCCACCATCTTCAGCGATCTCCGCCGTAGTGGTTCCGGTGATACCGGGAAGATCAATTTTGGTGCCGGTTTCCTTGTGCGTGAAAGTCACATTGAGACTGACAGTTGCTCCGGCTGGCAGGTCATTGTCGCCGGCGGGAGTGCCGACAACCGCGCTATTGGTCAACGCCGCCGATAATTCGATCTGTTCGCCGGGTTCGGCCGTGGCGGGATCGGCCGCAACTTCCAATAGATTGACTTTGGGTTGCGCCCAGGTTGCGGCGGCACCGGCCGCGGTGAGGCCTGCGAGCAGCAGCAGGCGATTGAAAATGCGGTTACCCGTTTTCATTGTCTTCCCTTGGTTGGATCCGCCCGGGATCAGTTGTTGGTTTCGGTCGGTTCCGGACCGAAGGGATCGGAGCCGTCGCGATAACCGGGCAGGTCCTCGCGCTTGAGGTTCATGCGCCGGATGACGCGCGGGTCGAAGACCTCGCCGATCTCGGCGCCGTCGGCGGAGACGGTGCGGGCGGTGATGAAGATGAGAAGATTGCGGTAACTGTCGTCGAGGCTGTCGGACTTGAAGAGCCGGCCGAGACCGGGAATGTCGCCGAGGATCGGCACCTTGGTCTGGCCCTTCTGGGTGTCGGTCTCGATGAGGCCGCCGATGCCCATGGTGTATCCATCGCGCAATGACACCTGGGTGCGGGCGCGGCGGGTGGCGATGATGGGAATCTCGGCCGCGCCGGCGCCGCCGAAGTTCACAAAGCCGGTCTGGCTGCTGACTTCGGGCTCGATGGTGAGCTTGATGAAGCCCTGCGCGTTCACCTGCGGCGTGACCTTGAGGATGATGCCCACGGGACGGTATTCGAAACCGCTGACCTCGAAGGTGCCGCGCTCGGCGTTGTAGGTGTAGGCGGGAATCGGATACTCGGCGCCAACGTTGATCTGCGCCTCGGTGTTGTTGAGCGTGACGACGGTGGGATTGGAAACGAGCTTGGTGTCGCTCTGTTCGCGCAGGGCACTGAGGATGACGCCGAACTCGTCGGCGGAGAACACCGCCGAAGTCATGCGCGTGGTGCCGCCGGTGGCCAGCAGGCTGTTGAGATTGCTGATGGTGTCGGTGATGTCGTTGAGCCCGGTGACGTTGTCGGTCTGCGTCGTGCTCGACGTGGTGGTGGAGCCGAGGTTGGAGGCGACCGTGCTGGTGTTGGTCGCGGCGACGCCGGTCGGAGTGGACGAAATGGTGGACGAGGTGTTCGACGTGTTGCCGCTGGTGCTGGTGGTGCCGTTGACGGTCTGGCCGACGCTTTCGTTGATCGACTGGTTGTTGGTGATGCGATCGTTGATCGACTCGTTGGAACGCAGGTTGCCGCGCTCGGCAGTGTATTCGCGCTCGATCTGGCCGACGCCGACACGATAGCCCTGCAGCGAGGACCAGTTGACGCCGATGTTCTTCACGTTGCTGTCCGTCACTTCGACGAACTTCGACTCGATCATGACCTGATCGGTGGCCTTGTCCAACTGCTCGATGATGGGGCGGATGCGACTGAGGCGCGACGGGCGCTCGGTGATGATGAGGGCGTTGCTGCGGGCGTTGACCACGATGCGGCCGCCGACGGCGGAATCGATCAACGGCTCGATCGAGCCACGCAGGTCCTCGGCGCGGGCGTAGTTGATGACAAAGACGTCGGTCGAGGTGGGCTCCTGCAGGAGCGTTTCCTGGCTCACGACCTTGATGATGTTGCCCTCCTCGATGAAGGTGAAGCCGACCGGGCTGAGCACGACTTCGAAGATCTGCCGCCAGGTGACGTCGCGCAGCTTGATGGACGTGTTGCCCTGGAGGGTGTCGGGGATGACGAGGTTGAGTTCGAAGAGGTCGGCGACGTTGCGCAGGATGTTGCGAATCTCCTCGTCAGGGAAATCGACCGAGAGGGTGTCGCGCTCGCGGGCCACGGTGGTGGCGGTCACTTCGTCGGCAATGACCACGCTGGGCGCAGGCGGAGCGGGCTCGGTGACGGCGGGAGACTCGACCGGAGCGACCTCGGTGTCCACGGGCGGAACCGACGGGGCGGCGGACACGTCGTCCGTGGGCTGGGCCGCGGCGGTCAGACAAAGCGCGCAGGCGCCAAGCAGGGAGCGAAGGGGAGTCCTCATGGTCATTTCGGAGGGTTGATCGGACGGGTGAATTCGGCGTTGCCGAGCCGGAGGGTGAACGACGTCGGTTCAATGGCGGCGATCACCAGCGTGTAGCGCTGGCCCTGGTAAAGGACGGGCAAGGAATCGCCGACGCGGACTTTTTTCTGGCCAAAAAGCAGGAGCGGGGCGCCGCCGAGAATCATGGTGCCGGTCGGGGTGATCTCCGGCGCGATGGTTTCGAGCAGGGCGTAGTCGCCCACCGGCGCGAGCGTTGCCGGAGCGGAGGCCGGCGCGGTGGCGGTGGGTTGCGGCGCGGCGCGCTGCGGCCAGAACGGGTTGAGGAGATCCGGCGGCAACGGCGTGCGCTGGTCGTGAGCCAGCAAGGTCTCGGCCTGATCGATGGTGGGCTGGCGGCGCTGCGGCGGCAGGACGTTGGCGGCGAGCGGCAGCGGCGCGACGGTAACCAGTGCGACGCCGGCGGCGAGCAGGGCAAGACAATGACGGTGAGCGTTCATGGGCGGCCCAGGACTTGCAGCGTGAGACTCAGCACGATGGACGGTTCGCCGCCGCCCGCCGCGACCTGCCCCGGCGCGCGGTTGGGCGACAGGTTGGCGGAAAGGAAACGCACGTAGAGCGCTCCGGATTCGAGGCTGCGGATGAATTCGAGCAACTGGCGGTAATTGCCCTCGACCGTGACAGTGTAGCCGACCGGACCGTAGCTGGCGCCCTTGGCCGGACCTTCCATCGTGCCTTGACGCAGATCGAGGAGCTTGAGCTGGAGCTCGGATTCCAGCCGGTAAAAATACTGCAGATTGGTGGCGAGCGCGTCCGGATCGATCACATGGGCATCGATGGAGGCGACGGCCTGCTGCACGGTGGCGGTGTGTTCGTCGAGCCGGGCGGCGTAGCGGAGGTTGTTTTGCAGGCGCGCCCCTTCGCGGCTCACCTCGTCGAGCTCGGTGCGCAGGTCGTCGAGGTCGCCGGAGCGAAACGACGTCGCCACGCCGAGCACCGCCGCCAGCAGCACGCAACCGACCCCGACCGGGTGCTTTTTGACGAATGTCAGGAGGCCTTGAGTCTGGAGAGCCATGGTCGGTCAGCGGGTCATTTGGCGGGAATCTCCATCCGGATCTCCAGCGAGAGCAGTCCGGTGGTGGGATTGCGGATCAGGCTCGTCAGCGCGGCGTCGTTGAAGATCGGCCCGAACACCTCGTCTTCGTTCAACAGGCGCAGGAACGTCGACGCATGGCCGCTGGCCTCGTCGGGACTGCCCTTGACCGTGCCGCGCAACGTGATCACGGCGCCGCGCCAATCGAGCGCGTCGATGATGATGTTTTCCGGCAGGATTTCTCCCAGCCGCAGCAGGAAGTGCGACAGGCTGAGTTTGCGCTCCAGAAACGTCGCCGCCTCCTTGACCTTCTTTTCCTCCTGCTGGAAGGCCCGGAACTGCGCCACCGCCGCCGCGCTCGGCTGGCGATCAGCGTCGATGCGATTGCGCCAGTCGGCAATCTCGCCGCGCACCTGCTGCAGTTGAAATTCCTGATAGGCGAAGTTCAACGCCACCGCCGCCGCCACGAGGATGGCGAAGCCGTTGACGAAAAACGCCGTGCGGATCGGTTTGACGTCGGGCAACCGGTCCGAATTGCGAAAATCAAGATGCCAGGCCGGCACCTTCACGCCCGGGGCGTCACCCGTTTTTTTGCGTTTCGGCAGCATCGTAACGAGGCATGAGGCTGAGCACCCCGAACCAGTCGCGGGTGAGTTCCATTTCGGCCGCATCGGGTGAGAAGGTGATGCCGCGCGACTCCAGCCAGGGTTTCATGTTCAATTCCAGCAGGCTGAGGCCAAGCTGGTTGGCCAGCACCTGCTCCAGCCAGACGAGTTTGCCCGCCAGGTTGAGGCAGAAGACGTGACCGATCGACTGGCCGGTCTGGACCTCGAAGAAGCCGATCGACGACTGCAGTTCGTGCTGCAGGCGCTTGATCAGCGCCGGTCCCATCCCGGTGAAATCGAACGTATTGGAGAGAAACAGTTTTCGGGCCGACTCCTCGTCCTTCAGGCCGAGTTCCTTCTGCACCACCGGCACCATGGAATTCAAACCGTGCGGCAACAGTCGCGTCGCTTCCACGCCATCGGCCGAAACGATGAACGACGGCGTGGCGGCGTGCTCCAGCTCCAGCACCATCACAGGCGTCTTGATATCGTTGAACCGCAGGTAATCGGCCAGCGCACCGAGACAGGCCAGCGTGCCGATTTCCAAGCGATCCGGATAAACGCTCTCCTCCAGCAAATGCTCCTGCGTCGCGTCGATGTCCTCCGTCGGCATTCCCACGATCATCACGTCCTTGTCGATCGCCGTATCGACATTGTAGTCCGCCCCGCTGTCGGCATGCAGCACGCCGAGTTTGTAGCGCGAGGGCTCGATGCGAAATTGGCTGGCGGCAAATTCTCCCAGGTAGGACGCGTCCTTGAGCTTCTTCGGTTCGATCGTCGCCCGCCGCACCAGCCGCTTGTCCGGATAAATCGAACACACCGCCTGCAACAGCCCGTGCGTCGCCTTCTTGGGCAGAAAATGCTCCACGATCTGCCCCCACCCTTCCTCATCGTGCTCCTCGCACTCCGCAAACTCCTCCACAATCACCGGCTTCGCACCGACATTCGCCCGCACCACCCGACGTGAGTGGTTGGCGAATTCGACAAAGAGGCCTTTCGGTTTGGCGGCAAAAATCATGCGACGCAGGGAGCAGGGTGTTTTCCGGAAACAGGCCGCCGGGATTCCCTTATCGGCGGAGTCGGCGCCCGTGTTGCAAAAATCTTACCCCACATAGGGCAACACAAGGCAAAACCCGGTGCTTAAACCCTAGCTGCCGGGGATTTACCATCCCTTAGCAATACTCAGGTTCACCCCGGATGCAGCGGCTGAATGCAGAAAAACCCGCCGCGTTGCGTGCGGCGGGTTGATAAATTCGGACCGTAAACGGTGCGGCCGGCGAATGCGGCGGGACGCAGCCCGCGCACCGCGTTACCAGGAACGCTTCTTGTGGCGGTTCGCCTTCAAGCGCTTGCGGCGCTTGTGCTTGTTCATTTGGAGGCGGCGCTTCTTTTTGAGATTACCCATGACTGAAAAGTGACGTGTTGGAAGAAAAGAGCCGGACAACCTGCCGGCCGCCGCTCCCGGTGTAAAGCGTGAATTCACCCCACCCGCGTCACGTGGCCCGGCTGCACCCAAACCACCGCCCCCGCCACCCGCTCCAGCGCCAGCTCCAGCAACTGCGCCACCACCTCCCGGTAAAGCTGCAACTGCGACCGGTAACGCGTCGCCCGTTCATCGGCCTCGTCGCGCGTCACCTGGTCGGTTTTGAAATCGTAAACCGTCGCCGCCCGACCGCTCTCATCGCGACTCACCACCACGCGATCAAACACGCCCGTAACCCAGCCGTCCGCCCGCACGGTTTCAAACGCGCGTTCGCGCCACACCTCCACCGACGCCACCGCCGCGCCGACAGGCCGGGCAAACACCGTCCGCAGCGCCGGCGCTTCCAGAGCCTGCGCCGCCAACATCACCGCCGCCGGATCATGCCCGTCTCCTGCGCGCTCGTGTTGCCAGGCCGCAAGATCGAGCCCGTCGCCCCACTCCACCGTCGCGAACAACGCATGCACCGCCGTGCCCCAATCCGCCCGCGCCTCCGCGCCGCGCGAAAACCACATCGCGCCCGGCAAGCG
>CBINJL010000115.1:0-7667 GCA_966250925.1 uncultured Opitutus sp.
TGGAAGACTGCACCGGCCTGCGTCGTGGCGCGTGCGCCTGGTGAGATTCAGCGCCTGTATGTGGCGAAAGCCCATCACGGTGCAGGCGTCGCACAAGAACTCATGAAGGCGTGTGTCGCAGAAATGATCAGCCGCAGCTCCGACGTAATTTGGCTGGGTGTTTGGGAAAATAATCCGCGCGCGATTTCATTTTACCGGAAGTTTGAGTTCAAAGAAATCGGCGAACACGTCTTTATGTTGGGCTCAGACAGACAGAGGGACATCATATTGGCCCGGGAGTGTTGATTCCCGCTGCAGGAATCATCAGGCCATGCAACCGAATCGGCCGATAGCCGACCTGTCTGATCTCAGGCTTAACAGCAGCCGACTATCCGTGATCACCCGCCGAGTGCTTCGCGCAGGCGGGCCAGCTCACCCTTCAGGAAGGCGACGTCGGTTTCCAGCGCTGCGATCCGTGCTTCTGCTTCGGGCGGCAGTTTGATCGCCACCCCGACGGTGGGCTTTGCCGCCATGCCGCCAACCTGCGGGGCATCCGTCGCGGCCGTCTCCGCTGTATCCATTTCAACAATACCAGCGGCCCAGCGGCCCTCCTTTTGACCGAGCTGACGCTCCTGCCGCACCACCAGTCCGCGCGCCGCGAGATCGCCCAATACCGCTTCGACTTCCGCCAGATCGGGCATCGCGGCCAGTCGTTCGCAGTTGCCTCGCAACCCCGCCGCGGTCTGTCCGCCGCGCAGCAGCAACTCACACATCAGGGACTGGCCCGTCGGCTCCACCGGCCAGACTTCGGCAAATTTGTGCCGGTATTTCACCGCCCGCGCGCCGGCCCCGGAAAACAGCGTCAGCAGGTGCTTGTCGCGCAACAACTCGATCGCCGCCCGCACCGAATCTTCGTCCGCACTCATCACCGGCGCACGGTTGTTCTTCTGGTTGCAGGCGTTGACCAGAGCATTGAGCGAAAGCGGATAAATGTCCGGCGTCGTCGCTTCCTTTTCCATTAAACAGCCCAGCACCCGCGCTTCCAACGGAGACAACACGATCGCAGTGGCTTCAGCCTGAACATCCTCGGATTCCATGTCGCTCAGCGAAACGGATCGGCCCGCGGGAACGCAATCCGCCAAAAGGAATCACGCCCCACTTCGCGCTTCCGTTCGCATTCCGAACCCGCCAACGTTTCGCAACTTCCTTGCCCCATGAAACGCCTCCCCCTGCTCCTGGCCGTTTCCGGGGTCGCCAACCTACTGCTGGCCGCGGTCTGGTTGACCTCCCAACCGTCCTCCGCGGTTCCCGCAACCGCATCCCCCGCCCGCCCCACCACCACCGCATCGTCGGCCTCCGAATCCGTGGCCTCACCCAGCCCGGTCGCGGATTGGTCCACGCTCACCGCCGGGCTCGGCGACACGCCGGACGACGATGCCGCACTCGTCGCCCGCCTGCGCGCCGCGGAGTTTTCGCCGGAGCTGATCCGCATCATCATGACGCGGCGGATTCGTGATCGCTACATCGAGCGCGAGGCCGCCCTCATCGCCAACCAGCCGCCGGTCGAATACTGGAGCAGATCCTCCCTCGCCTCAGGCCACACAACGTCCGAGGTGCGCACCGAGTTGCGCCGCCTGCGCCGCGAGCAGGATGCCTTGCTCGATAACCTGCTCGGCTCCGAAGCCGAACCCGCCCTCGAAAAACGTATGCGCGAGAATCGTTTCGGCCCCATGCCCCGCGAGCTCGCGCAACAGCTGCAGGACATCCGTTCCGATTACAGCGATCTTGAAAGGGAAATCCGGGCCGGCGGCATGATGCTCCCCTCCGATCGCGAACAACTCGAACTCCTCGCCGCCGCCCGCGACGCCGACATCGCGGCCCTGCTCACGCCCGAGCAACTCACCGCCTACCAATTGCGCAGCGGCCCCACCGGCCAACGCCTGCGTGGCACCTTGGCCGAATTCAAACCCAGCGAGGCCGAATATATCGCGCTCCACGCCCTCCAGGCGGAATTCGATGCCGAATGGGGCACCTCCTCCATGGGCCTGCCGATGGACCAGCGCCGTGCCCGTTCCGACGCCCAGAAGGCCCTCGACCAACGGATCGCCAACACTCTCGGCCCCGAACGTTACGCCGAATACGAACTGAAGACCGAAGGCAGCTATCGCATCACGAAGCAATTGACCGACCGCCTCAGCCTACCGCCGGAAAATGCGCTCGCCGCCGTCCGCATGCGAAAGGAGATCCAGGACGCCAGCAACGCTCTCAATCGCGATGGTTCGCTCTCGCCCGAAAGTCGCGCCGCCGCCCGCATCGCCCTGCAGCAACGCGCCCGCACTGAACTCGATCCGCTGCTCACGACTGCGGGACTCGCCGCCTACGAAAACTCCGGAGCCGGGCACTGGCTCCGCATGCTCGTTCCGCCCACTCCCCCTTCCGGAGGCAACTGACATGAAACGCCGCCTGCTTCTTTTCCTCTGCCTGCTTTCGCTCGCCGCCAATGCCGCGCTGGCCTGGCAAATCTGGTCGGCCCGTCGCACGTCGCCCGCCGTCGTTCCGCCCGCCGTCCCCGCCGCCAACCCTTCGCCGCCGCCGCCCGTCCGACCGCTGGGGCAAACGATCGAATCCGACGATCCCGCCGCCTTCGTTCAACACCTGCGCGAAGCCGGCTTTCCGTCCGCGATCGTCAACGCCATCGTCGAATCGCGCCTGCGCCGCAAATTTGATGAAAGCATGTCCGGCGTGATGGGCATGGCCAGCGACGAGTATTGGACGACCACCCGCACCGCCACGCCCGATCAGGCTCGCACCTGGTTCGCCGCCCGCGCCGAATTCGAACTGCAACTGCAGCAATTGCTCGGCCCCGGCCATAATCACAATCCCCGCAAGATCGCTGAAGCGCTGCGCCGCTACGGACCGATCAATCCGGCCAAGATTCCCGCGCTCGAAGCCATCGATAACGATTACCAGAGCATGCTCGTAAGCTACCGTGTGACTCCCTTCCGCTTCCCCGGCGATGAGGAGGCCATCGCCCTGCTCGAAACCGAGCGTCAGGCCGATCTTGCCGCGCTGCTTTCGCCGTCGGAACTTTTTGAATACAACCTGCGCAACGGCGACACCGCCCAGCGTCTGCGCTCGGACCTCGCCGTGATGCAGGTCAGCGAGCAGGAGTTTCGCCAGCTCTATCCGTTGTGGGCCGACTACGCCGCCGCCCATCCCGTTCCCCGGGTCAACGACCCGCGCATACCCAGCGACCCCGCCGCCATCGCCGCCCGGGAAGCACTGGTTGCCCAGGCTGCATTGCAGATCGGCGCCGCGCGCGCCGAAGAGCTGGCCCAGGCCCTCATCCCGCAAGCCTTCGCGGAAAACATGTTCGCCGCCCGCATCGGTTTGCCGGCCAGTGCCGCCCGCGAATTCTACCAAGCCAATCGCGACGCCCAGGCGTTGTTCGCCGAAATCGAAAAGAAAATCTCCGCGCCGGGCGGCAAAGCCGCCCTCGCCGAGGAAGCCGCCGCGATTCTCGCCCGCGTCAACGCCGCCATCGGCGAGGAAAACGCCGCGCTCTACGAATCGTCTTTCGGCGGGCCTCTGAAACCCTTGCGCGACCTCGCCCAGCCCGCGACTGCACCCGAAGCCACGACCACCTCGCCCCCCGGCGGTTGATGCGCGACCGCTGCCTGCCCCGGGAACGCCGAGCTCCAGCTCGGCCCGTTTCCTTTGAGCACCACAGCGCGGGCTGAAGCACCGCGCTACGGCGCATCACTCATTCTCGTTCTCTTACTCGTTCTCGTTCTTGACTCCACTCACGCCCGACGCGTCCGCCTCGCCCAGCTCCGCCAGTCGCGCTGCCACCAAATTGGCCACGTCCGACGCTTCCGGCTGCCCGCGGCGGTCCAGCGTGTAAGCCAGTTCGACCAGCTCCACCCGCAGGGCCGCGATACGCGCGATCAGGGTCAGTTCCACCGGTTCAGGCCCGCTGGCGCACGGCGACGTAATAATCGACCTCGCTGTCCTCGGCTCCGAGTTTGAAGCGTTCATCGTAAAGTTCGTATTCAATTTCCATTACCGGCTCGTAGTCCGACCGCGGAAACCAGCCGCCATAAATCGCGTTGAGCGTTTCGGAAAATGATTCCACCGGACCGCGGTGGGTGAAACGCGCGTAGCGTCCGCCGGGAATCTCCCAACGCTCCATGCCTTCGGGCAAAATCACGTCACCCCTCACACCCGCGCCGGCCAGATAGACCAGTTCGTCGTCGCGGGTGCGTTGTTCCGGCGGCAGGCAACGGCAGACGCCAAAAGAGACATTGACCTCGCGCACCGCGCCCGTGCCGACCAGTTCGACGCGACGCTCCATGAAGCGCCCCCAGAGCGGAGGGATCACGGCAAGGTTGTTCGCATCAGGCGACATCGCGGCAATGAAACGTGCGGAAAGGCCGACCACGGAAAAGGCCGGGACATCGAGAATTTCAGGAACAGGCTGCATGGTTTCAGGGAGGAGTTGGAGGGTTGCGGGGGGACAGGGCAGCCGCATCCAGGAAAGATTCGGCTGGGGATGATTCCGAAACCCGCTCGGGGTGTGTCCACTCTCGCGTCGAAACGCGCGCGTGAACGCCTCGTGGGATTCAAAGCCGGCCGCCAGCGCCACATCGAGGACGCGGGCGTCTGCTTGCGCTCGCAACACCCGCGCGGCCTCGGTGAGGCGGCGGCGCCGGATGTAACCGGCCACCGGTTCATCGACGAGAGCCAGAAACATCCGCTGAAAATGCCAGGGCGAAGAACCCGCCCGACGGGCGAGCTCCTCGATTGACAGCGGTCGTTCCAAAGACGCTTCGATGAGCACCAGGGCGCGACGAATACAGGCAAGCGTGGAATCAGTCACGGTTACAGCCTATCCGTTTCACCCACGCAACGGCTTGACCATGTGTGCGAATTTTCGCGCTCCGAATCGCGCCTATCCGGCGATCAGCGTGGTGAAGCCGCCGTAACTCATCCGCTTCGGATTGAACGGCATCTTTTTGTCGTCACCGCACATGCCGGCGATGCGCGGATCCTTCATCACCTTCGCATTGATGCGATCGCGGGCCTGGCGGGATTTGTAGGTGATCCAGGAAAAGACCACACACTCCTCGGGCTGTAGTTTGACCAGTTTGTCGAACGGCCGACCGAACTTCACATCGAGGTCGTCGCTCACGGTTTCGCGATAGTCGATCGCGCCAAGTTCCATCCAAACCTTCGCCGCCACGCGGGCCATTTTTTTATACTGGGCGAGATTGGCCTTGGGCACAGCGATGACAAATCCATCCACGTATTCGGGCATGATGTTTTTCTCCGTTTTGAGAGTTGGGTTTTAACGGTGAGTTTTCCGGGCAAAGTTCAGCCCCGCGACGTCGACGCGCAGACGTAGGGCGCGGCGGCCACAAACAGCGGGCGGTAGGCGGCGCGATACACCCACGCCAGCCACAGTTCGATCGCGGCGAAGATGAGGGCGTTGACGAGCCCCATCGGCTCTAGAAACAGGTGAAACAGCACCGCATTGACGAGAAACGGCGCGAGGAGCACGAGCGCGAGCGCGACGAACCGGTTGACCACCAGCGCCAGTCCGCTGGCGATCTGGGTGAGTCCGATCAACGGCATCATGTAACCGGACTCCGCCAACGCGCCGGCAAAGGCCATCGCGCGCTCCGCCATCACATCGGGCGGCGGCGGCGGAATGAAGTTCAGAAAGGCGTTGGCGCCGAAGACGACAAACGCCAAGCCCATCAACACGCGCAGAATCGCGGTCACAATGCAGGCCCACTTGGGCAGGGAAACAGGGGTGACAGTCATGATGATTTTTATGGGGACAACGTTGCGGTTTTATTTCGAATCCTCAGCGACGAGGGCGATGAGTTGATCAGCCACCGCGCCCCAGCCGGGATGGAAGCCCATGGTCACGTGCTGATCGTGCGCGGTCTGGCTCCAATGCCGGGCCGATGCCGTGTAACGCGTGCCGCCATCGACCGCTTCGAACTCCATCACGCCGATCATGAACGGCTCGGCTGTCGGCACCCAGCCCGGCAGTATTGCATCTGTGAATACAACGCGGCGCTCAGGCACGACTTCGAGAAACAGACCTTCCATGTCCATCTCCTCGCCGTCCGGTCCGCGCATCACTGTGCGGGAGCGCCCGCCGGAGCGCAGGTCCCACTCGACGACCGGCGTGGTCCACGGCTTCGGACACCACCACTCATTCGTCCGGGTGGTCCAGGTCCGCCAGATCGCGGCGGGCGTGGCGTCGATTTCGCGAATCAGTTTGAGTTCACGAAATTCCGGCGCACCGGCCGGGAGGCTGTGCAGCACACCTTCGAGTCGGTCAAAGTTTTCCTCATTCTTGCCGGCGGCATAAGTCTTCACCGCCGCACAGGTCTTGGTGTCGGCGAAGATCATCCGAAATTCCACCCGAGTGCCTTCGCCTGCATCGCCAAACGTCGCCACCACCGTGAACTGCGGCGCACTCAGATGACGAAACACGATGCGTTCACCCGGCACGATGTTGTCGAAGACGGAATCGTTTTCGTAGTTGGCACCGTCCGGTCCATGCATGGTGAAGCGCCAGCGGCCGCCGGCCCGCGGATCGAAATTGTAGAACGTGTTGGTGAAGCCCGCCGGTCCCCACCACTGGGCGAGCAGGTCGGGATGCGTCCAGGCGGCGAAAACGCGGTCACGGGGAAAAGGCAGCGTGCGCGCGCTCACGATTTCGTGTTCGGGACTGGCAGCCTGGGGCGGGGTGTAGGTTTCGGGTTCGCTCATGGGATCAGGGGATTGAGGGTTCGTAACTGCTACGAACAAAGACCGCGGTTCCGGACAACCTGGCAGAATAATTCCCCCCAAGTAGCCCTGCGCGGGAGCGCAGGGAACGTCAGCCGACGCGGCGGGGCATGGAAGTGCGGGCTCAGCCATTCTGTTAAACCACGTTTCTCTACTGCATCGTCACGGCTTATGCACCGCATTTCAGGCGAGGCGCAGACACCAACGGCCTCACTGCGACCGGTTACACCTGTTTTTTGCGAAAGGTGTCCGGATTGTCTGGTTTCATCCGTTGGATTCACAAACCGCTCAATTCTCACCAACCTTCGCCACTATGCCCCAGCCCTTCCTCCTTCTCTTTCGCAACACCGGCCCGGAAACCCACGCCCGCCTCTCGCCCGACGAACGCCAGCAGCTCATCACGCGCTGGAACGATTGGTTCGTCGGCCTGCGCGACACCGGCAAGGCCGTAGACGGTCGCCCGCTCGAACCCAACGTTGGTCGCACCGTTTCCGGCGCCGGCGGTAGTCGCGTGACCGACGGGCCGTTCATCGAGGCCAAGGAAGCCATCGGCGGCTACGTGATGCTCAACGCCGAGGATCTCGACGAAGCCACCGCCATCGCCCAACGCCATCCCGGGCTCGAATACGGGCTCATCATCGAAGTGCGGCCACTCGAAGGCACCTGCCACCTGGGCGTCGTCACCGGTCCGGCCTGAACGCACCATGCCTCCGCTCCCACAAACACCCGACGGCTCCGGACCACCTTCCGACTTCGCCGAGGGCGGTGAACTGGTTGAACATTTTTTCCGCCACGAAGCCGGTCGGCTGCACGGCGCGTTGGCGCGGCGCTTCGGCGTGCAACATCTTTCAACGATCGAAGATGCCGTGCAGGAAGCGATG
>CBINJL010000116.1:0-7646 GCA_966250925.1 uncultured Opitutus sp.
GTTCTCGTCGAAATAGATTCTCATGCGGCCAGACTGTTCTCGAACCGCCAAGCCGCGTCGATTTGCTCAATCGGCAGTTCGTATTCGTGGGCAATGTCATCCATTGATTCTCCCCCTCGAACGAGATTGGCGATCGCCTCGGTGGTGACGTTGGTTCCGCTGACGACTGGACGCCCGAAAGCGTGTTTGGGGCTAACGACAATCGGGACCTCCCGCCCCATCGGAAAAAACCGGGCTGCGAGCTGGGACGCGGTGTCAAAGTCGAGCTGGCGGCAAAACGGAACCAACACGGCTTCGAAGGCTGACTGTCCTCCGGTGCCAAGTTCCAGAAGGGCCTGCTCTCCGAGTTCCTTGATCAGTCGATGTCCGTCGGTCAGCAGTCCTTTGAGGGCAAACGGGTAGGGGGTGGAAAAGCGTTCGCTTAACTCGACGCGGTTTTCCCGTAAGGTCCTCATGGACAGGCCTGCCTTTCTAAGTTCAGCGACGGTGAACAGCTCGATCAGGGTGTAGAAATCAACGTGCCGGTCGCGGCCATTGGAGCGGGTCGCGAAAGGCCCTGCTGGCAGGTGCCGAGAGGCGTCCACCGCGATTCCACTCACCCACGAGCGCAGCTTCCCGGCTGGCAGCCCGAGCAGCCGGGCAGCATCGGGAAGGGTATAGGCTCCCGCAGCCAAGGGATGAGAATCAAAAGCTAGAGACACGGTGGTGATGAATAAGCAGCGTGCGTGATTCAAGGAATGCCAGCCGTGCTCGCAAGTCCTGTGCGCATGGTTGTAGGCTGGTTTTGTTCAACCGCTTTTTTGAGAAACAGCGCGAAATTCAACTGCTACAACATAATCACCGTATGACAGACCATCGTCCTGCAGGATGGCCGCGGGGAAGCTCAGCCTTCGGCCGCTGTCGCCGTCCGCTGCCTCACAGTGGTTCGCCGGTGCGGAGGGTGAGGGTGGCGAGGACTTTGGGGACATACATGCGCGTTTCGGCCGGGAGAGCGTCGGCGATCTGGGCGTAGGTGGTCGCTTCGTGTTTCTCCAGGAGGCGGCCGACGCGGCCGGGGCCGGCGTTGTAGGCGGCGAGCGCGAGCGGCCAGGAACCGAAACGGGCGTGCAGCTTTTTTAAGTAACGCGCGGCGGCGTCGGCTGATTTGGCCGGGTCGGTGCGTTCGTCAAGCGGGTCCAGACTCAGCCCCAGGTCGGTGGCGGTGCCGGGCATGAATTGATAGAGGCCGCGGGCGCCGACGGGGCTGCGGGCCTCGGGGTTGAAGGCAGATTCGACTTCGGCCAGCCAGACAAGCTCGGTCGGGATTTGGGCGCGGGCAAAGGTGGGTTGCAGGTCGGGCACGTAGCGCGAGGCGGCGACGGGGACGGGGCGGTGGCGCAGGCGGTCGAGCCAGAGATCGTAGTGCGGCACCGGTTCGGTGGGGCGAAGGCGGTGCAGGCTGTCGCGGGGTGGAGTGGCGGGCGGGGTCGGGACGTTGCCGCGGTGTGGCGGGGGCGATTGGTGCACGATGGTCTCGGCGGCGTCGATGTAGTCGAGGCGGTCGCCCAGCCAGTCGGCGTAGGGCGCGTAGTCGGGAAAGGCCCGCAGGGCGAGCAGCGCGGCCTCGGCCTGCGGCTTGTAGGCGGCGACCTCCTCCAGCGATCCGGTTTGCAGGGTCTGGCGCAGGTCGGCGAAGAAACGGGTGAACTCTTCCGTGGTGGGATAACGAAACTCGGCCTTGATGTCGTCGGAGGCGTAGTTGTCGAAGAGGGCGCGGCCGAGGTCGAAGAGTCCGCTGACATCGAGCGACGTTTCTGTTTCGCTGGTGTCCTCGGTGGCGGGAGCGGTGACCGGCGCAGGTGGAGATTGTGGCGCGCGTGGCGGCGGCTCTTGGGCGGATGCGATGGCGTTGCCTCCCAGCAGCAGCAGGAGCAACAGCGGCGCGCGGCGCATCGCAAAAGCCGTCGACGTGAAACGACGGCGGGAATCGCTGCGGAGGGAGAATGGGGCCGGGATCATCGCGGGAGGGAGGCTGAACCTGGCATGGATGCGCGGGACGCGGCGGTGGTTCCGTGCCGGGGGCATTTTGCGCGACGGTGATCCAGGGTCCGCCGCGCGTATGGCAATTGGTGTAAACGCGAGGCCGGACGCCCGCAGGCGTGCGAATAGGCTGGGATCGCTGCCGTTGGACGCCTGAGATGGCGGACAACCTGGCGCGCGTTCGGCGCGGCCGACGCAAATCGACCGACTCTGTTTCCGTTTTCCATGATGATGAAACCCACTTCCGTATTCTCCGTCCTGCTTGGGGCGTCGTTGCTGGCGAGCGCACCGCTTCACGCCGAAACCGCCAAGGCGAGCGTCGTTGCCCAAATGGACGCCACGCGGGCGCCCTATGAGAAACTCGCGCTGGAGATCTGGGAATACGCCGAGCTCGGTTATCAGGAAACCAAGAGCTCCGGGGCGCTGCAGCAGGCGCTCGCCGCTGCCGGATTTGAGGTCGAGGCGGGCGTGGCGGGCATGCCGACGGCGTTTGTGGCAAGCTATGGCAGCGGTGCGCCGGTGATCGGTATCCTGGGTGAGTTCGACGCGCTGCCCGGCGTGTCGCAAACGACCTCCCCGGAGCGCGAGGTCCGGAGCGATGCGACCGCTGGTCATGCCTGCGGCCACCATTTGTTCGGCGCCGGCTCGGTGGAAGCGGCGGTGGCGGTGAAACAATGGCTCGAAGCCCGTGGCGGCAGCGGCACGATTCGGTTCTATGGCACGCCCGCGGAAGAAGGCGGTTCGGGCAAGGTCTACCTGGTGCGTGACGGCCTGTTCGACGATGTCGATGTCGCGCTGCATTGGCACGCGGGTGATCGCAACATGGTGACCAACACGCCGTCACTGGCCAACAAGTCGGGCAAGATCCGCTTTCATGGGATCGCCTCGCACGCCGCCGGCGCGCCCGAACGCGGTCGCTCGGCCCTCGATGCGGTCGAGGCGCTGAACTTCATGATGAACCAGATGCGCGAGCATGTGCCGGACAGCACCCGTATCCATTATGTAATTACGCGGGGTGGTGAGGCGCCCAATGTCGTGCCCTCCTTTGCCGAGGTTTACTATTATGTGCGCAGTCCCGATCGCAACGTGGTGATGGATGTCTGGTCGCGGCTCGAAAAGGCGGCTGAGGGTGCTGCGCTCGGCACCGGCACGACTTGGGACTTTGAACTGACCGGCGGTGTTTACGACCTGCTGCCCAACGATGCGCTGGCGCAGGTCGCGCATGCCAATCTGGCGAGGGTCGGCGGAGTGAGCTACGACGCCGAGGAGAAGGCGTTTGCGGAAAAACTGGGCAAAAGCCTGCCCGGTGGCCGCCACGCCGCGATCGAATTGGCGACCGACATCCTGCCTTTTGACTATGTGCGCACGGGGGGCGGTTCGACCGACGTGGGCGACGTGAGCTGGACCGTGCCGACCATCGGGGTGCGCACCGCGACCTGGGTTCCGGGCACCGCCGCCCACAGTTGGCAGGCAGTGGCGGCCGGCGGCACGACCATCGGGCTGAAAGGCATGCAGGTCGCGGCCAAGACGCTGGCGCTCACCGCCATCGATTTGTTCGAAGACCCGGCCCTGATTGCGGCCGCGAAGGCGGAGTTCGATCAGCGTCGCGGTGCCGACTTCGATTATCAGTCGATGCTCGGAGATCGTCCGCCGGCGCTGGATTACCGGAAGTGAACCGGTGTCCCGGCCGCGGTTTCGAGCGGGAAATCGCGGCCGGTTGAAAGACGGTTATTCGGCGCGGAAGCCGCGGCCGGTGGCGGCCCAGTAGATGCCGCCGTAGACGTGGTGCAGGAAGTCGTCGTCGCTGTAGGTCGCGGGCAGATGGCCGAGGGCGGTGTAGAACACGCGACCGCCGTCGTATTCATGAATCCATGACACGGGATGAAACTCGCCCATGCCGTCGCTCTTCTTCGCTCCCCAATTGGCCTTGGGGTCGTAAGTCGATTCGTCGACCGCCAGCAGGTAGCGGAGGGCGGAGTTCTTCGGAGCGTTGAAATCATACCATTCCTCGGTGAAGAGGAATCGCTTGGCGAAGCGGTCCATGCCGGGGAAGTTCGGCTCCAGCACCTGCACGGTCGCGGTCTGCACCGCGGGGTGGATGTGGAACATGTGGCCCATCGCCTTCGTATACCAGTCCCAGCCGTATTCGGTGTCGGTGGCGCTGTGGATGCCGACGAGGCCACCGCCGTTGTTGACGAATTTTTGCAGCGCTGCCTGCTGCTCGTCATTGAGCACGTCGCCGGTGGTGAGGGCGAAGATGACCACGTCGACGTCGGCCAGACCTTTGTCGGAAATGACGCCGAGGGTATTGGGCCAGACGAGTTGGAAGTCGTGCAGTTTGGCCAGCGCCTGCAGGGCGGGCACGGCGGCACCGATGGAGTCGTGATGCCAGCCATCGGTCTTGGTGATGAGCAAGGCCTTGAACTGGGCGGCGGAGACCGAGGCGGCGAGGGCCGCGGCGAGGGCGAGGAGTTTGAGGAACTTCATGATTTTGGGAAAACGGAAGGCGCATCTGGACACATTCCGCGCGATTTCCCGAACACATTTTCCGGCGCCGCGGTTATACGTTAGGCGGAGGTGTTTCCGGGTGGGATTGCCAACGAGAACGAAGGCTGTTGAGTGGCTTCATGTTGATGCGAATCGCCGGAACCGCCGTCGCCGTGAGTTGGGCTACGATAACAGTGCAGGCGGAGGCTTGGATTCGCTGGAACCAACAAGGCTATGCGCCGGACGCGGTCAAAATCGCCGTGGTGATGAGCGAAACCGATCTGGAGGCGGAAGATTGGGAACTGGTCGATGCCGCGGGTGGAGTCGTGCTGGCAGGCAATCTGGCCGCGTCGATCACGGGGGCCGGTCCCAACTCACCGATGGCGTTTCATCACCCGCTTGATTTCAGCGCGCTCGCCCAGCCGGGTGACTACACGCTGCAAGTGCCTGACGCAGCGCCGGCGAAAATCAGTGTGCGCCCGCGGCCCTACGCGGAGCTGGCCAATCTTCCGCTGCAGCATCTGCGTATCCAAAGATCGGGCACGGATACGGTGTTGTGGCGCCGCGCGTCGCATTCGGGCGATGCCGAGGCGCCGGTGCGGGTGCCCACTGGAGATCCGGGCAACGGCGCCTGGCGCGATGCCGAACCGGCGCGCACGGTGGATGCCTCGGGCGGTTGGTATGATGCCGGCGACCACATCAAGTTCACCCTCACGACGGCCTACACCGCCTATCATCTGCTGGTGGCTTACGAAGTCGCGCCGATGATCTTCACCCGCATCCACAGCACGACCGGGTTGGTCGACCTGCTCGACGAGGCGGCGCACGGTTTGGACTATCTCGCCAAACTGCTGCCCGACGATGACACCTTCATCATCCAGATTGGTGACGCCCGTGATCACAACCAAGGCTGGCGCCTGCCGGCGGATGATGCGCTCGACGGCGAGCGGCCGGCGCTGACCGCGCCCGCGCAGGTGCAGCTTTACTCGACAGCCGCGGCGCTGGCGCGGGGCGCGCGGATTTTTGCCGTCGTGGCCGGGCAGGAAGATCGCGCGGCGCGCTACGCGGCGGCGGCGCGGAGCATGTTTGCCCGTGCCCAAAAATCGGATACGATCCCGGTGGCGTTCGAGCGCGATCAGGTGAACGACTTTTATCGTGACGACACGGTGGCCGATCAGGCCTGTCTGGCGGCGCTGGAACTGGCGGCGTTGACGGGTGATTCGGATTACGCCGCGTTCGCACGCAAACACCGGCCGGGCGCCGCTGGCGAAGTGGGTTGGGCCGATTGGAATTGGTTGGCAAACCGCGAACTGACGCTGGCGGGCGACGCGACCGGTCGCGCGGACTGGGTGAAGGAAGTCGCAGTCTACGAACAACGGGCCCGCAGTGAGAGCGGTGCGCCGTGGGGCCAGCCGTCGCGGTTCGTGTGGGGCAGTCTTACACGCTGGATCGGCGCGGCCAACGCGGCGCAGGTGGCGCACTCGGCGGAGGGTCGAGCTGGCGAGGCGGAGTTGTTTCGTGATATGCGTGACTACGTCTTCGGCCGCAACCCGTGGGGCGTGTCGTTCCTCTACGATGAGCGCCTGCCGAATACGTTGCGCAATCTCTACAGTCCGACCGCTCACCTGCTGCCCCGCTTTCCGACCGGAGCATTCTCGGCCGGTCCGGCGCCTCGCGGCATTCACGAGGAAATGCGGCGCTATTTCGAAAACGCGGCGGACGATCCCTTCGAGCGCTTCAACACCGAGGCGATGGTGTTTTACGACAATGCACACGACTTCGTTTGCCAGGAGGCGACGATCGGCGGCCAGGCCGACATCGTGTTGATGCTGGCGTTGGCGGCGCGGGCGAACATGGCGGAGGCGGCACGATGAAGGTGTTGTTCAATCACATCGGTTACGCGCCGGGAGCGGTGAAGCGACTACTGATCGAAGCGGCGCCTGAGACCTGTTGGGCGGAAGTGGCTTTGGTGCGATTGCCGGAAGGTGTCGTGGTGTGGACGGGCGCGCCGCGTTTTGTCGGCGGGGTTGACGGCTGGAAAAACGTCGGGCCGTGGTGGGAAGTTGATGTGAGCGCAGTGACGGCGCCCGGTCGTTACGCTTTGCGCTGGCGGATCGAAGGCAGTGATGCCGGCGGGCAGAGCGAAGGGTTTTCCATTGGCGATACGCTCTTCGGTCCGGCGCTGGTTTCGGACCTGTTGTTTCACATCAAGAGCCAGCGCTCCTCGGGCATCTGGGATGCGGCTGATCGGCGGGCGCCGCGTTTCGGTGGTGGCGAACGGCGTGATGTGAGCGGCGGCTGGTTCGATGCTTCGGGCGACAACAGCAAATACCTCAGCCATCTTTCCTACGCGCAGGTGATGAACCCGCAGCAGAATCCGCTCGTCACGTGGAGTCTGGCGCGGGCGTGGCAATGCTACCGGGCGAGCGGGCGCAATGACTACTTCGTCGAGCGTTTGCGCGACGAGGCGCTGCACGGCGCGGACTGGCTGGTGCGCATGCAGGACGAGGAAGGGTTCTGGTATGTGACGCTGTTCGACGTGTGGTCGAAGGATCCGGCGCGGCGCGAGCTGTGCAGTTACCGCACCCAGCGGGGGGAAAAAGGCGCCGATTATCGCGCGGGCTGGCGTCACGGCGGCGGCATGGCGGTGGCGGCGCTGGCCCTGGCATCGACGCTCGGTCCGGGCGGTTCGTATTCGCCGGAGCACTACGCTGCGGCGGCGCGGCGCGGATTGACCCATCTGGTCGATCACGGCATGGGCTATCTCGGCGACGGCGAGGAAAACCTCATCGACCACGTGTGCGCGCTGCTGGGCGCGGCGGAACTGGCCGCGGCGGACCCGGCGGACGATCTGGCGGTGGCTGAAGTCGACCGCCGCTGGACGCGGGTGCTCGCGGCGCGCCGCGAAACCGACGAACACGTTTGGCTGGCGATGGATGCGGCGGGGAAGCGTTCGTGGTTTCACGCCAGCGACGCCGGTTTGCCCGCGGTGGCGTTGACGCGGGCGGCGGCGTTGCATCCGGATGCGGCCGGCGCGACCGATGGTCTCGCGTTGGCCGAAGATTGGTTGCGCGGAGTGATCGCGTTGGGCGCGGCGGTGAACAATCCGTTTGGTTATCCGCCGCAGTGGGTGCAGACGC
>CBINJL010000117.1:0-7583 GCA_966250925.1 uncultured Opitutus sp.
CAATGGCTGAAGGATGGCATCGCGATGCCGGGGCAGACCGGCTCGACGCTTACCATCGCGCCGGCGCTGGAGTCCGACGCCAATCGTTACAGCTTTCGCGCGACCAATGTTAAGGGCTCGGTGACAAGTGACAGCGCGCAACTCACGCTCCTCATCGTGGGCGATGGTGGTGGTGGCGACGGAGGGGACGGCGGCGGCGACGGAAACGGCGGGGACGGTGGAGACGGCGGCGATGGGGGAAACTCTGGCGGCGGCGATGGTGATGGCGGAAATGACGGCGGCTCCGATGGTGGTTCCGGCGATGGCGGTGGCATTGATGGCGGCGACAACGGTGATACCGGCGGCGGGTCGTCCGGACCGACAGCGTGGCTGACCAATTTGTCGGTGCGCACCACGCTGGCCGCGAATCAGACTTTGATTGTGGGCAAGGTGGTCGAGAATGGTCCGGAGACTTTGCTGATGCGCGCGGTCGGGCCAACCCTGCGTAGTTTTGGTTTGGATACGGCAATGGCCGATCCGCAGCTCAAACTTTTCGTGGGCAATACTCAGATCGGCGCCAACGACGACTGGGCGGCTGAGTTGACGCCTGTATTCGAATCGGTGGGCGCGTTTCCGCTGGAGGCTGGTTCCAAGGATGCGGCGATCACCTGGCCGACCTCCGGACAGATTACCACCCATGTCAGCGGGCCGAGCGCGGGAGTGGTGTTGGTCGAAGCCTACGATACGGCGCCGACCACGGCGCGTTCACGCCTGGTGAATGTCTCGGCGCGCAACTTCGTGGGCACGGGCGACAACATTATGATCGCCGGATTCAGCGTCGGCGGCACGGGACAGTGTCGGGTTTTGATCCGGGCGATCGGACCGACCCTGGCCAGTTTCGGAGTGGCTGGGGTGTTGTCAGATCCGGCGCTGACGCTCTTCCGCGCCGGTGGAGCGGAAATCGCGAGCAACGACGACTGGACGGCGGAGCTGGCGGCGAGTTTCGAGCAGGTTGGGGCGTTCCCGCTGGTGACAGGAAGCTACGATTCCGCGCTCATCGCGACTCTGCCGCCGGGCTCCTACACCGTGCACGTGCGCGGGGTGGACAACACCACCGGCGACGCGTTGGTCGAAGTTTACCAATTGCCCTGAGCGGAAAACAAAAAGTGCCGGCGAAAGCGCCGGCACTTTTGCATTTGGGAAAATGAGAGGGCGAAGATCTTCAGATCAGGCCGAGGACCATTTTGCCTTCCTCGGAGATCATCGACTGATTCCAAGCCGGTTCCCAGACGAGGCGGACTTCGGCGGCGGCGACGCCGGGGACGAGGAGGATCTTGCTCTTGGCGTCCTCGGCGATCGCGGGACCCATGCCGCAACCGGGCGCGGTGAGGGTCATGGCGATGTCGGCTTTGTAGCCCTGATCATCGTCGAGTTTCACGATGTCCATCGAGTAGACGAGGCCGAGGTCGACGATGTTGACCGGGATTTCCGGGTCGAAAACCTTCTTGAGCTGGTCCCACACCGCATCGGGATCAGGTGAGCCATCGGCCGTGGTGGCGGCCTCGACCTTGTCCTCGACCACCGTTTCGCCGATGGAATCGGCGTCCTTGCCGTCGAGTTTGTAGAGACCGGTGTTGGTCTGCACAGTGTAGCTGCCGCCGAGGATCTGGTGAATGAACACCTTGTCGCCTTCGTGGAGCGTGTGTTTGTCGCCGGAGGGAATCTGCGTGGCGACGACGTCGCGGGAGAGAGTGCGGTCGCGGTTCATGATGGATTTGATTGGGAGCCCACGGAATACACGGAATACACGAAAGGGCTGCCAAGGCGGGTCGGAGTTTCGTGTCTTTCGTGGTTCGCAACTTCAGCGTTTGAATTTGCTTTGGATCAGTTCGCCGAGGACGGCGTGGAGGTGTTCGTTTTCGAGTTTGTTGAGCACTTCCTCGAAGAAGCCGAAGACGATCAGTTCGTGGGCCTTGGTCGGGTCGATGCCGCGGGACTGGAGGTAGAACTCCTGTTCGGCGGGCACGCGGCCGGAGGTGGCGCCGTGCGAGCACTTCACGTCGTTGGCCTGGATCTCGAGACCGGGGAGGCTGTTGGCCTCGGCTTCCTCGGAGAGCATCAGGTTGCGATTGGTCTGATAGGCGTCGGTCTGCTGCGCGTCGGGTTCGACGACGATGAGGCCGGAGAAGATGGTCTTCGCGGTGTCGAGGAGCGCGTTTTTGTAGAGCAGGTCCGAGGTCGTGTGCGGCGCGGCGTGGGTCTGCAGCGTGCGTTGATCGAACTCCTGCGCGTCCTTGGCCACGGTGAGCGCGAGCATGTCGCAATGCGCGCCGGGGCCAAGCAGACGGGAGTGCGAATCGTGCCGCGACTGGCGTCCGCCGAGGTGGACGTTGAGGCAGGTAATGCGCGCGTCGCGCTGGGCGGCGAGACTGTTGGACTGGAACGCCAACGTATCCTGCGACCAGTTCTGCGCGCCGATGTAGGTGAGCTTCGCGTTCTGACCGGCGTGGAGATCGTTCACGCCCGAAGCGAGGTGAGCCTTGGTGTCGCCGGAAACGAAGAACTCGACCAGCGTGGCCTCGGCCTCGTCTTCCAGCGCCACGATGGTGTGCGGGAAGATCGACTGCTTTTCGCCCGTGATGGTGTGCTGGACGACAAACGGCAGGTCGACCTTCACGCCCTTGGGCACGTAGAGGAAGTTGCCGCTGGCGGTGAAGGCGATGTTGAGGGCGATGAACTTCTCGCTGCCGAGGTTGACCGGGTGCTGCTGGAAGTAGCGGCGCACGAGATCGGGATGGTCGCGCAACGCTTCATCGATGGGCGCGAAGATCACGCCCTGTTCGGCGAGTTCGCGCGGCAGGCCGGTGCGGCCCACGACCTGGCGGTTGGAGAAGATGATCTCGGCCGCGTGCGGGAAATTCGGCAAGTGCGGCACCAGGCTGGAATGATCCTCGGGCACGATGAAGCCGTCGAGCGCGAGGCCGGAGAGATTGGCGAAACGCCAGTTCTCGTCGGTGCGCTTGGGCATCGGCCGGGCAACGAATTCGTTCCAGGCCTCCTGCTTGGCGGCGATCCACCAGGCGGGCAGGTAACTGCGCTGGGCGAGGTGCGTGTTGAACCGATCGGCGTCGAGACCGGTGAAGGGAGAGGCGGAAATGGAAGACATGGGAATTTCGATATACGATTTACGAATTACGAATGATGGCCGGATGGGTGAGGAAATCGCCCATCGTAAATCGTCATTCGTAATTGTCGGCGTTTAGCCGACGGATCCTTCCATCTCGAGGTCGATGAGGCGCTTGAGTTCGACGCTGTATTCCATCGGGAACTGACGCACGAGGTCGTTGACGAATCCGTTGACGGCGAGGCTCATGGCCTGCGCTTCGGAGAGGCCGCGCTGCTGCATGTAGAAGATCATCTCTTCGCTCACCTTGGAGACCGAGGCCTCGTGCTGGGTGGCGTGTTTGTCGCCGCGCACGGTGATGGCCGGATAGGTGTCGGTGCGGGAGTTGGAGTTGATCAACAGCGCGTCGCACTCGGTGTTGTTTTTGCAACCCTTGAGGTGCTTCGGGATGTGGACGACCCCGCGGTAGGTGGCCTGGCCCTGGCCGACCGAGATCGACTTCGAGACGATGGTCGAGGTCGTGTTGTCGGCGGCATGGATCATCTTGGCGCCGGTGTCCTGATGCTGACCGTCGTTGGCGAGGGCGATGGAAACGACTTCGCCGCGGGCGTGTTCGCCCTTCAGCACGACGCCGGGATACTTCATGGTCAGGCGGCTGCCGATGTTGCAGTCGATCCACTTGATCTCGGCGCCTTCGTGGGCGAGGCCGCGCTTGGTGACGAGGTTGTAGACGTTGGCCGCCCAGTTCTGAACGGTGATGTATTGGATCTTGGCGTTCTTCATCGCCACGAGCTCGACCACGGCCGAGTGCAGGGTGGCGGTGGAGAACTTGGGCGCGGTGCAGCCTTCCATGTAGGTCACCTCGGCGCCTTCATCGACAATGATGAGGGTGCGTTCGAACTGCCCGAAGTTTTCGGCGTTGATGCGGAAGTAGGCCTGCAGCGGCTGCGACACCTTCACGCCGGGCGGCACGTAGATGAAGGAACCGCCGGAGAACACGGCGCTGTTGAGGGCGGAGAACTTGTTGTCGGACGTCGGGATGACCTTGCCGAACCACTTGCGGAAGATTTCCGGATGCTCGCGCAACGCTTCGGTCGAGCCCATGAAGATCACGCCCTGCTTGGCCACGATCTCCTTCACGTTGGAGTAGGCGGCTTCGGAGTCGAACTGGGCCTCGACGCCGGCGAGGAACTTGCGCTCCTGCTCGGGAATGCCGAGGCGCTCGAACGTCTTCTTGATGTCATCGGGCACCTCGTCCCACGTGCGCTTGGGCTTATGACCCTGGGCGAGGTAGTAACGGATCTTGTCGAAGTCGATGTTGTTGAGATCCTTCGTCGCCCAGTGAGTGGGCATGGGCTTGTCCTGGAAAATCTTGAGGGCACGGAGGCGGAAATCGAGGATCCACTCCTCCTCCTTCTTCACCTCGCTGATGTAGCGGATGGTGTTTTCCGTCAGGCCGGTGCCGGCGTCGTAATCGTATTTGACGTCGTAGGTGAAATCGCCGGCGGACTGGTCGATGCCCTCGGCCGGGTTTTCCACGGCGGGTGACTCTAGTTCTTCGAGAGGCTTCATGCTCGGATTTGAGATTTGAAATTTGAGATTTGAAATTGCGTGGACCGCGGAGCGGTTCACGCCGTGGCCGCGGCGAACTCTTCCTTGACCCAGTCGTAGCCCTTTTCCTCGAGTTCGAGGGCGAGGGTCTTGTCGCCGCTCTTCACGATGCGGCCATCATACATGACGTGCACGTGGTCGGGCACGATGTAGTTGAGCAGGCGCTGGTAGTGGGTGATCATGAGCACGCCGAGGGCTTCGCCGCGCAGGGCGTTGACGCCTTCGGCGACGATCTTGAGCGCGTCGATGTCGAGGCCCGAGTCGGTTTCATCCATCAGCGCGAAACGCGGTTCGAGCATGGCCATCTGGAGGATTTCGCAGCGCTTCTTTTCGCCGCCGGAGAAGCCTTCGTTGACCGAGCGGGAAGTGAACTTCCGGTCGATCTTCAGCATGTCCATTTTCTGGTAGAGCTTCTTGTAGTAGGCGGCGGCGTCGACGTTTTCGCCTTCGCCGAGGCGGGCCTGTTCGGCGGCGCGCAGGAAGTTGGCGATGGAGACGCCGGGGATTTCGGACGGATACTGGAAGGCGAGGAAAATGCCGGCGCGGGCGCGTTCATCGGCTTCCATTTCGAGGATCGATTCGCCGTCGATCAGGACGTCGCCGCCGGTGATGGTGTAGTCGGGATGACCGGCAATGGCCTTGGACAGGGTGGATTTGCCGGTGCCGTTCGGACCCATGATGGCGTGCACTTCGCCGGTTTTGATCGTGAGGGAAAGGCCCTTCACGATGGGCTGCTCCGGGGAAGCGCTGAGGGCGACGGTGAGGTCTCGGATTTCGAGGGTGTTCATGAATGGATGTCTGAAAATCTAAAGGTCTTAAGGTCTAAAAGTCTGAAAGTCGGTCAGAGGGAGGGCTCAATTGGTCGGGGCCTGGCCGTGGAAATTGATTTCGATGTGCCGGGCGGCATAGCCCTGAGGGAGGAGGGCGCGGAGCTGCTCCAGCAGCGGCTCGGGCAGATCAATGTCGAGTGTGCCGCCGCCTTCATCGTGGAAGTGGGCGTGCGGTCGCAGGTTCGGGCAGTAGCGGGTCGGACCGCGTTCGAAGTTCACCGCCCGCACCAGTTCGTGCTGCACCAGCGCTTCGAGGCAGTTGTAAACCGTGGCCAGCGAAATGGACGGCATGTCCTCCTTGACCCGGGCAAACACTTCGTCAGCGGTGGGATGGTCGCGGCGTTCCAACAGCACCCGGTAAACCGTTTCGCGCTGCGGCGTGGGCCGCAAACCGCTCGCGGTCAGCCGCTGGGCCGGAACATGTGGTGAGAGGGCGTCGACAGGCATGATGAACGAGGAAAGGGCACCCAACGGGAACTGGAGCCATTCGCAAGAAAGAATTGGAATTATTCTAAATTGTGGGGAATGACCCGATCCTTGATGCCGCGGCGCGCAGCAGCGCATGTGTTCCCGCACCGATTTCGGGCAGGAAAGGAGCGAATATCAGCTTATTGGCCAGTCGGTTGTGATGCTGGCCGGACGCTGGAGCGTTATTAAGCCGGCGGGAAATCCTTCACATGGAGTTCGCGCGCCGCGGCGATCTCGGTGGCGGAGAACGCTGCCGCATCGGCCGCGTGGGCGCAGTCGAGGATTTCGTTCAGATCGCGCGAACCGGCCAGCACCAGCGAGATCCCGGGCGTATCCAGCACCCAGCGCAACGCCGCCTGCGGCAGGGACGCGATGTCGCCCCGCACCAGCAGGTCGCGGTAACGTTCCGCGGTTTCAACCCGTTCAACGATGTCTTCGCGCGAGTAGCGGGCGTTGAGCGTGCCGGGGGCGAACGTGGTGTCACGGTTGAACACGCCGGCGAGGAAGCCGTTGGCCAGCGATTCGCGGGCCACGATACCGACATCGCGCGCCGCGAGATCGGCGATCAGGGCTTCGTTTTCCCGATTCATCAGGCTGTGCACGAGCTGCACCACGTCGATGCGACCGTCGGCTGCCCATTCACGGGCCATGTCCGAGGTCTTGTCGGGCAACGAAATCGAGTGGCCGACGAACCGCACCTTGCCGCTGCGTTTCAAGCCGTCGAGCGCGCCCCAGACATCGTCCTCGATCTGCTCCGGACCGAAGGGCGAATGAAAAAACAACACGTCGATGCGGTCGGTCTGCAGGCGGCGCAGGGAATCCTCGACCGATTGCGTGACGCCGGCAGCGCTGAAGAAGGTGTTGAGGTGTCCTTTGCTCGGGTAACGACCGAACTTCGTGGCGATGGCCACCCGGTCGCGGTCGGCGCCGAGCGCGCGACCGAGCATGGTTTCGGCGATACCGTCCTCTTCCGGCGTGCCGTAGAGCGGCGCTGTATCAAAAAACGTGATACCGGCGTCGAGCGCGCCGCGGATGGCGTGGGTGGCGTCCTGATTGCCGACGCCGCCGTAAACCGGCGAGCCCATGGCCCAGGTGCCGAGGCTGACTTCACTGACGGAGAGGCCGGTGCGGCCGAGGGTGCGATACTTCATGAAAAACGAAAATCAGGGATTCAACGCGGCCAGCAGCGGTTGCAGGCGTGCCGTAGCGGCGGCGACAAACGCCGCCGTGAACTTTTGTCCGAGCTCGGCGCTGGCCGTCCGCGGGTCGGGCCCCCAGACGGCGTCGTCGGCCAACGTCGGCTCGCGATCCGTCGGCAGTCGGTCGAGTGCGACACACTCCGGATCGGACGCCATCAGAAATGAGATTTCACCGAGCGCGGCATGGTTGACCACGACCAGATCGGTCGGCAGCAGGTCGGTTTCGGAAGTCGCGATAAACGTCGTGCGAGGATGACGCGTGCCGGCCGCGGCCG
Organism: uncultured Opitutus sp.; assembly: GCA_966250925.1. Taxonomy (GTDB): domain Bacteria; phylum Verrucomicrobiota; class Verrucomicrobiia; order Opitutales; family Opitutaceae; genus Actomonas. The sequence goes on from CBINJL010000117.1 coordinate 7,487, forward strand.
CTTCTTCGCGCAGGATGTCGTAGTGCGGCTGGCCGACGTGGCCGCACAGCATCCACACGATGCGAAAACCTTCATCGGCCAACTGGTCCACATGATG
>CBINJL010000118.1:0-7578 GCA_966250925.1 uncultured Opitutus sp.
CCTTTGTCACGTAATGAGTGACAAGTGGGCGGAGGCGGGAGCGGGGAGGGGCATTGCAAATGCGGGGCTTGGCGGGGGGCGGGAGGAGGCGCAGGCTGGGGTATGACTTTGATTTCCGCCGCGGCCACGTTGCTGCTGATTCTCGATCCGTTCGGGAATATTGTGATCTTCAACGCCATCCTTTCGCGGGTGCCGGCGGAACGGCGGCGACGGGTGCTGCTGCGCGAGGTCCTGATTGCCTACGGCATCCTGATGGGGTTCCTGCTGCTTGGCGCGCGCGTGCTCACTTTTCTCGGTTTGCAGCAATCGTCGCTCAGTCTGGCCGGCGGTATTCTACTGTTCCTTATCGCGATCGGAATGGTGTTTCCCAATCGCGGCGTGCAATTCGGCGGCGATGAAGACGACGAACCGTTCATCGTGCCGCTGGCGACACCGATGATGGCGGGACCGAGCGGCATCGCGTTTCTGCTGCTGCTGGCTTCAAAGGAGCCCGGACGTCTTCCGGAGTGGATCACGGCGGTGACGCTGGCCACGGCAGTCAGCGCGGCGATTCTGGTTTCGGGCGATCGGATCGCGCGCTTTCTCGGGCCGCGTGGCATGCGGGCGGCGGAGAAGCTGATGGGCATGCTGCTCATCCTGATCGCGGTGCAGATGATCACCGACGGCGTCAGCCTGTATTGGCGCGATCTGATGATGAAATAAAATGAATATTTCGGCGACCGGCGAAAGATTATCGCCCTGTCGTCGGAAACGTTGTTTCGCTGCGCCAACTTCAGGTGCAGAGCGAAAATCACGGACTGCGCCGTATCGAAAACCTCAATACGACGTGATGAAATATCAAATGAACAGCAAAGCGATCGGATTGCGTCTGGCGCTGATCGTGCTCGGTGCGGCCTCGTCGATTTTGGCGAAAGCCGAGTTCGCGCCGGCGGACTGGCAGGGTAAGTGGGTGCTGATTGCGGAGCAGAGCAGCACAATTGATGTGTTCGACGGCGTGTCGCTTGATTTCGAGGCGGTGACGGCCGATCGCGTGACGGTGTTGCAGCGTTGGGGCACGCGTCGATTTCAGGAAGAGCGGCTCGACCTGGAGGTCGGTGGCGCGGTTAACGCGGCGAAGATCGGCCACAAGGTTTTCCCGACCAATGTATTCATGGGGTTGCGACGCGAAGTGGATGCCATGAGCGAAGTGACGGCGCAGTGGCGCGGTGGCTTCGCGACGTTGGTGTTTGATATCGCGGAGCCGGTGTTGTCGTCCCAGGGGCGGCGGATGTTTCACACCCAGTCGACGTTTGAATTGAATGCCGATGCGACGGTGCTGACCTGGACGGTGCAGCGGCCGACGCGGCAGGCGGATGATCCCATCGTCTTCAAGCTCAAGCGGGAAGGCTGGCGCGACGCCTACTACATGGAGATGAGCGACAACTGGGGCATTGATGAGGATCTGCCGGAGCAGGCCGCGCTCATCACGCTGCAGGGCGTGGTAAATCGCTCCGCACCGCGGCTGTATTTCCGCTATGGTCCGCAGTGGGATTTCCGTTTCACCGGCGACATCATGGATTACTACCGCCAGAAAAAGGCGTTTTCCTTCAAGAAGCTGAACGGATTCCGGCAGGCGCTCGAAACCTTCAAGACTGACGCGAAGCGCTACATCGTGTGGGACACGAACGTTCGCACCTCGCTGATCGTTTCATTCACGCTGGCCGGACTGGAGGATGCGATCGTCGTATCCGAAGAGTTCATACCGTTGATGGAGGAACTGGGGCTCACGCAGATCGAGGACTTCCGTGGACGTTTCACAGGCATGAGCGACGTGGAAATCTATCGTTGGGCCTACGCGGCCTACTGGGATCGCTGCAGCAAGGATTTCATCGTGTGGATGGGCGGCGATGCCGGACGGCGGATGCGGCCAGGCGTGGCCGATTTCGGTATGTATCACCGCTGTTTCTTCACTGACCTTTCGACCGATGCCAACGAACCGAAATGGGCGGAGGAATACGCCATGGCGGACAAGTTGATGGGGGAGATGAACCACCTTGCGGTGTGTTTCGGCTGGCACTCCTACGCCAAGGACAAGGAGCGCGATCATGTGAAGCTGGCCTCTTCACACACCATTCGTGTCTCCGGTCTGCACACGCTGCCGAACATGAGTTTCAACACGCAGGTGCCGCTCTCGCCGGGCTTCAAGTTTCGCAACAATCACAACCTCACCCCAGGCGCGCCACGTCAGCCGGAGCGCAAGGTTTACATTGCCGCCGTGCAGACCGATGCACTCGGCATCGGAGCATGGACGCGGCCCGGTCGAGGCAGCATTCCCTACGCCTGGCAGGTCACGCCGAACTGGCTGTGGATGGGACCGTCGATGCTGGAGATGTTCTACGATCAGGCGACGGACAACGACCTCTTCATTGCTGGCCTTTCCGGTCCCGGCTACATGTATGCCAAGGCGATTCCGGCGAAGGACCGACCGGAAGTCATCGCGATGTCGCGAGAGATCATGCAGACGCTCGATCTGCCGGTGTTCGAGTTCATGGACTACTCGGAAGGCGCTTCGATCGAGGGAAATCCGGATCTACCGCAGTCGGTGATCGACGACTACTTCGCGGGTCTGCCGGATGCGGTGGGCTTCATCAACGGCTACGCTCCGGCCTACACCTTCACCAGCAAGGACGGCCGGGCGCTGCTGTCCTACGACTACTACCTGTCGCCAGAACGTTCGGAGCGCGAGGTGGCGGCTGATTTGCGCGAACTGGCCGCGATCAACGACGTGCGGCCCTATTTTCTGCTCATGCATGTGCGGCAGTGGAGCGACATCACGCGGGTAAAAGCGGTGCTCGATCAGCTCGGGCCGGCCTTCGAAGTGGTGCCGCTGGACGTCTTTCTCGAAATGGCGGGACAAAATCCGACTTTCGAGAATTACACCCGGCCGGAGTAGTCCGGCGGTTGTGTATCAGTTGATCCAATACAAAAGCGGACACCGCAAGGTGTCCGCTTTTCTGTTGGAGCCGGACCTAGTTGCAATGGTCTCCCGGGACTACCCTGTATTCCGCAGTGAAATTTAACGCAGAGAGCGCAAAGCCCGCAGAGAGCGCGAAGAATGGTGGTAGGGAAATGGCAACAACTTCGCAGGAACTCACTCTGCGGGTGAACGCGGGGCAAGGTGGGTTTGGCGAAATCTCACTCTGTGATCTCGGTGCCCTCTGTGGTGAAACTGTGGTATTTGGAACTACTTCGACGGCACGCAGGCGCTGCAGCCGTTGACGAAGAAATCGTTGCCCTTGTCGTCGACGAGGATGAAGGCGGGGAAGTCCTCCACGTCGATTTTCCAGACCGCTTCCATGCCGAGTTCCGGGTATTCGAGGAGTTCGACCTGGCGGATGCTTTCCTTGGCCAGGATGGCGGCGGGGCCGCCGATGGAGCCGAGGTAGAAGCCGCCGTGTTTTTTGCAGGCGTCGGTCACGGCCTGGGAGCGATTGCCCTTGGCCAGCATGATCATGGAGCCGCCGTTTTCCTGGAAAAGATCGACGTAGCTGTCCATCCGGCCGGCGGTGGTGGGGCCGAAGCTGCCGGACGCGTAGCCGGTCGGCGTCTTGGCGGGGCCGGCGTAGTAGACCGGATGGCTTTTCAGATAATCGGGCAACCCCTGGCCGGCATCGAGACGCTCCTTGAGTTTGGCGTGGGCGATGTCGCGCGCGACGATCATCGGGCCGTTGAGCAGCACGCGGGTGGTGACGGGGTGTTTCGTGAGCTCGGCCAGAATCTCCGGCATGGGCTGGCTCAGATCGATGCGCACGACGTTGTCCTGTTTGATCGTGCGCATGGATTCGGGGATGAGGCGGCCGGGGTTGGTTTCCATCTTTTCCAACCAGATGCCATCGCGGTTGATCTTGGCCTTGATGTTGCGGTCGGCGCTGCAGGAAACGCCCATGCCGACGGGGCAGGATGCGCCGTGGCGGGGCAGGCGGACGATGCGCACATCGAGCGCGAAATACTTGCCGCCGAACTGCGCGCCGATGCCGGTGCTCTGGGCGAGCTTGAGCACCTTTTCCTCCAGCTCGATATCGCGAAAGGCCTGGCCATGCGCGTTGCCCGCGGTCGGCAGTGCATCGAGATACTTGGTCGAGGCGAGTTTGACGGTTTTCAGGCAGGCCTCGGCGCTGGTGCCACCGATCACAAACGTCAGGTGGTAAGGAGGACAGGCGGCGGTGCCGAGCGTCTTCATTTTTTCGACGAGAAACGTCTCCAGGCTCTTCGGGTTGAGCAGCGCGCGGGTCTGCTGGAAGAGAAACGTCTTGTTGGCCGAGCCGCCGCCTTTGGCGACGAAGAGGAATTTGTAGTCGTCGCCGTCGGTGGCGTAGAGATCGATCTGGGCGGGCAGGTTGGTGCCGGTGTTCTTCTCCTTAAACATCGTAAGCGGCGCCGATTGCGAGTAGCGCAGGTTCTCGCGGGTGTAGCAGTCGTAGACGCCCTTGGAGAGCCACTCGGCGTCATTGGCACCGGTCCAGACGGACTGGCCTTTCTTGCCCATGATGGTGGCCGTGCCGGTGTCCTGACAAAAGGGCAGAATGCCTTCGGCGGCGATCTCGGCGTTTTTCAACAACGTGGTGGCGACGTAGCGATCGTTGTCGGACGCCTCGGGATCATCGAGGATGGCGGCGACCTGCTGCAGGTGTTTGGCGCGCAGGGTGAACGAGCAGTCGTGAAACGCCTGATTGGCCAGGAACGCCAGGGCGCTCGGCTCGATCTTCAGCATGGTCCGGCCCTCGAATTCCACGGTGCTGATGCCGTCCTGGGAGAGGAGGCGGTATTCGGTGTCGTCCTTCCCGAGCGGGAACGGATCCTGATAAACAAACGACGGCGTGGGCATGACGGACTGAGTGATGGAAAACTGGATATAGATTCGAAAACTACGGGAGCGGCTCAGACGATCTTGAGTTTGGGCAGGTCCTGACCGTCGACGAGGCCGACGGGTTTGTGATCGGCGTCGACCACGATGAGATCGTCGATCTTGTGCGCCTCGAAAATGCGCAAGGCGTCGACGCCGAGAGCGGTGTCACGGATGGTCTTCGGCGCGCGGGTCATGAACGCCGACACCGGTTTTTGCAAAAAGTCCGGGCCGCTCAACGCGCTGCGACGAAAGTCACCGTCGGTGAGGATGCCGGTAAGCCGGCCGGTGGAGGAGTCGACGAGGGCGATGCTGCCGCTCTTGGCCTTGGTCATGAGCAGGATGGCGTCCTGGGTGGAGACGGTTTCGGGCGCCACCGGCAGACGGTCGTCGCGGCGCATGATGTCGGCGACGCGCAGGAGCAGGATGCGGCCGAGGTTGCCGGCGGGATGATAACGGGCGAAGTCGTCGCGGGTGAGGCCGCGAACCTCCAGCAACACCATCGCCAGCGCATCGCCGATGGCGAGGGCGGCGGTGGTGCTGGCGGTCGGCGCGAGCTCCAGCGGGCAGGCCTCGCGCGGCACGACATAGAGCACCCGATGGTCGGCCTCGCGCGCCAGATCGGAATCGGCGTGGGCGGTGCAGGCGATCACGGTGACGCCGAACCGGCGCAGCAGCGGCAGCAGGCGCAACACTTCCTCGGACTGACCGCTGTTGCTGAAGAGCAGCGCCACATCGCCTTCGGCGCAGAGACCGAGATCGCCATGCAGGGCCTGGGTGGCGTCGAGAAAACACGCGGGGATACCGGTGCTGTTGAAGGTGCCGGTAAGTTTCTGGGCGATGTGGGCGGATTTGCCGACGCCGCTGCAAATCAGTTTGCCGCCGGTTTCGCGGGCGGCGGCGATGGCGGAGGCCGCGGCCACGAATTCGTCGCCGATCGCGTCGGCCGTGGCGGTGAGCGCTTCCGCCTCAATGGCCAGACAAGCGCGGGCGCGGGCGATGACGGATTTGGTTGCGAGAGCCATTTAGAGTTTGAGTCGGGAGAGGGCTTGCCAGACTTAGAAGCAACCTTGGGCCGTTCAAATCCTTTTCCCTTCAACCGTTGGATGCGTCGCGGCGCCGGCCTGGCGATGGTGGCGGCGCTGTGCCTGCTGGTCGGATGCAATCGTCTGCCCGATTCCACCCCTATCGCGGAGGTCAACGAACCGTCTTTCGAAGAAGGCAAACGGCTGCTGCTGCAGGGCAAGGAACAGCAGGCGTTGTCGGCCTTCATTCGCGTGATCGACAGTCGTCCTGACGGCGCGCCTGAATCGCATCTCGAAGTCGGATTGCTTTACCAAAACAAGATCAAGGACCCGATCGCGGCGATCTATCACTTCCGCCGTTACCTGGAGTTGAAACCCAATTCTCCGCAGGCCGATCTGGTGCGCGGGCGCATCGACGCCTCGACCCGCGATTTCGCCGCCACCCTGCCGGCCCGGCCGCTCGAACAGCAGATGATGCGCAGCGATCTGCTCGATGTGGTGGAAAAACTGCGCAACGAAAACATGCGCCTGAAGGACGAGATTACCGCGCTGCGACCCGGTGCGACGGCAGGAAATCAGTTGTCCGCCCGGCAGCCGTTGGTGACGGCCGATCTGGGTAACACGGCTCCGACTGCGGAGGGCATGTCCGGCATCACGCGAGTGCCCTTGGAACCGGTGGCGCCGACACAAACGCAAACCGCCGGCGTGCTCGCGCCGCCCACCCGGCCGGGCGAGGCGGGCAATGTCCGCGTCCACACCGTGGTCAAGGGCGACACGCTTTCCCAACTTTCGCGGCGTTACTACAACACGCCGACCCGTTTCCGCGACATCTACCAGGCCAATCGCGACAAGATGAGTTCGGAAAACGATCTCAAGATCGGCATGCAACTGGTCATTCCACGGTAAGCGGTCGGGGGGCAGGGAATGAAAACGAAGGATCGGGGCGGGCGGCGGAAGCGCCGCTCCGGCTTCCCGTCGCGCTCGCAGCGCAAAAACCGCCCAGCACGCCGCAAACGATGCGCAGCGGGGCGCCGGTATTTGTGGCAGGTTGATGGCAACAACTTCCCGCCATGCCGCTGCCGTTCTCATCGTCCGACCGCGACGACACTGCCTTGGAGCTCGATTTGATCCGGCGCCACGCCGTCCCCGGCCCGCGTTACACGTCCTATCCGCCGGCCAATCGGTTTCACGACCGACTGGAGGAAATCGATCTGCCGGCCGCAATCGCCGCCGACAACGCCGATCCGACGCGACCGCTTTCGCTCTACGTGCACCTGCCGTTTTGCGAATCGCGCTGCTGGTATTGCGGTTGCACCACGATCATCACCCGCCGCACGGACTGGGCGGCAACCTACCTGGAGGATCTGCGCTCCGAGCTGGATGTGCTCGCGCCGCGACTGGATCGGCGCCGGCCGGTGACGCAACTTCATTTCGGTGGCGGCACGCCGACGTTTTTCTCCGCCCCGTTGTTGGCGGAGTTGGGCGCGATGCTGCATGAGACGTTCAACTTTGCGGCCGATGCCGAGTGCAGCATCGAGATCGACCCGCGTTGTCTCACGCCCGATCACGTCAAGGTGCTCGCGGCGATGGGCATCAATCGCGCGTCCCTCGGTATCCAGGATACGAATACGCAGGTGCAGGAGGCCTCCTGCACCTGCGTATTCGTATCCT
>CBINJL010000119.1:0-7540 GCA_966250925.1 uncultured Opitutus sp.
ACTTTCCGCCGCCGGCGTGCCCGCGACCTTTCTCAACTCCAGCCTCAGTGCGGCCGAGGCCCGTTCGCGCCTGGCCGGACTGCATCGCGGCGAATTTCGCCTGCTCTACGTCGCGCCCGAACGTCTCATGCTCGACAACTGGCAGCAGAACCTGACCGGCTGGAACATCGCCGCGCTGGCCATCGACGAGGCGCATTGCGTGTCGGAATGGGGCCACGACTTCCGCCCGGAGTTTCGGCAACTCGCCGCGTTGCGCGAGCTGTTGCCCGAGGTGCCGATCATGGCGCTCACCGCCACGGCCACGGAGCGGGTGCGCGACGACATCATCAATCATCTGCGCCTGCGCGAACCGGAAGTCTTCGTCGCTTCGTTCAACCGGCCCAACCTCACTTACAAGGTGCTGCCCAAGGACGGACCGACACGCCAGATCGTCGAGTTCATCAACCAGCGCCCCGATGAAAGCGGCATCGTGTATTGCGCCACCCGCGCCGCCACGGAGCGTTGCGCGGAAGCCCTCGCCGGTCGCGGGTATTCCGCCCGCCCCTACCATGCCGGTCTCTCCGCCGAGGAGCGCGCCACCAACCAGGAGGCGTTTCTGCGCGACGACGTGCGCATCATGTGCGCGACCATCGCCTTCGGCATGGGCATCAACAAACCCAACGTCCGCTGGGTCATTCACTACGACCTCCCGAAAAACATCGAGGGCTACTATCAGGAAACGGGACGCGCGGGGCGCGACGGTTTGCCCGGCGATTGTCTGCTGCTGTTCAGCGCCGGCGACGCCGCCAAGCAGACGCACTTCATCGATGAGATGACTGACGAGCACGAGCGCGACGTCGCCCGCGCCCAGTTGCGAAAAATCCTCCACTACGCCGAATCGGCCGGTTGCCGCCGCAGCGAATTGCTGGGTTATTTCGGCGAGGCCTTCGCGATCGACAACTGTGGCGCCTGCGACAACTGCCTCGAACCGCGCGAAACCTACGACGGGACCGTGGTCTCGCAAAAATTCCTTTCCTGCGTGTATCGCATCCGCCGCGCCTCGCCCTTCGGTTGCGGCGCCAATCACGTCATCGAGGTGCTCACCGGCGCCGACACCGAAAAGATCCGCCGCTGGGGCCACGATCGTCTCACTACCTACGGCATCGGCGGCGAACTTTCGCGGCCGCAATGGGCGGCGGTGTTTCGCGAACTCCTGCGCCTCGGCTACCTGATGCAGTCCGAGGGCCAGTATCCGACCATCGAACTCACCGAATCCGGCGTCGAGGTGCTGCGGGCCCGCACGCCGATCACGTTGACCAAACCGATGATCGTGCCGCGCGCCGCCAAGGTGCGCCGTCGCCGCGAAGGCGAGATCGCCTGCGACGAAATCCTTTTCGACCGCCTGCGTCAGCTCCGCAAACGCCTGGCCGATGAACGCGGCGTGCCGGCGTATGTGATTTTTGGAGACGCCACGCTGCGTCAGCTCGCCCGCGAGTATCCGGAAAGTCCCGACGCCATGCACGACGTCTTCGGCATGGGCGACAAGAAGCGCTCCGAGTTCGGGGCCACGTTCGCTGAAGCGATCGTCGCCCACCTCGGCGAACACGGCCGGCAGGCGTTCAACGACTGATTCCAACGCCTGACATCACTGTCCGCCCGCCCAGGCCGGCAGGACGTCGATTTCGATGCCCAGCACCCACGGGCCCAGCAACCACAGGGCCGCCACGATCAACGGCACCAGCAGCAGGTTGAGCAGCAGACCCGCCTTCGCCATCTGCGGCAGGGTCACCCGGCCGCTGCCGAAAACGATCGCGTTCGGCGGTGTGCCCACCGGCATCATGTAGGAGCAATTGGCCGCCAGCGCAGTCGGGGCCAGCAAGAGCAGCGGATTCTGCCCCAGGCTCACCGCCACCGCCGCGACTACCGGCAGAAATGTCGCCGCCGTCGCCGTGTTGCTCGTCAACTCGGTCAGCATCAGCAGACCAAAGCTCAGCACCATCACCACCACGATCACGGGTAACCCTTCCATCTGCGCTGCCTGCGTGCCCAGCCAAGTGGAGAGTCCGCTGTCCTGAATCCGCGCCGCCAGGCTCAATCCACCGCCAAACAGCAGCAGCACATCCCACGGCACCGCCTTGGCGGTTTCCCAGTTCATCACGAAGCGGCCGTCACCGCCCGGCGCCGGGATCATGAACAACACCGCCGCCCCCGCGATCGCGATGCCGGTGTCGGTCAGTCCCGGTATCCAGCGCGCCAATACCGGCTGCAGCACCCATCCCGCCGCCGTCAGGGCGAACACCACCGCGACGACGGCTTCCGCCCCGGACAGGCGTCCCATTTTGCGTCGTTCGTCCGCAATCATTTCCGCCACCCCCGGCAGCGGATTGCGATCCAGTCGAAACACGACGCGCGTGAGCACGAGGTGCACGAGCGGGAGCGCCGCGAGAGTTACCGGCACGCCGATGGCCATCCACTGCGCAAATCCGAGTTCGATGCCATAGGTGCGTTCAACAAAACCCGCCAGCAAGGCGTTGGGCGGCGTGCCGATCAGTGTCGCCATGCCTCCGGTCGTGGCGCCGTAGGCCACCGCCAGCATCAACGCGACGGCAAACGCCCGCATGCCAGGTTCGTTGCGCCGCTCCACCGGCACCAGCGCCAGCACCGAGGTTGCGATCGGCAGCATCATCAACGCCGTCGCCGTGTTGCTCACCCACATGCTGAGCAATGCCGCCGCCAGCAAAAAGCCCGCCACGATGCGTCCCGGCTGCAGGCCCAGCACGCCGATCAAACCAAACGCCACCCGGCGATGCAGGCCCCAACGCTCCATCGCCAGCGCGAGCAAAAATCCCCCGAGAAACAGAAACACAATCGGATGCGCGTAAGCCGCCGCGGTCTTGCTCATGTCAGCCATCCCGAGCACCGGCACCAGCACCAGCGGCAGCAGTGCCGTGACCGGAATCGGCACCGTTTCCGCAATCCACCAGATCGCCATCAGCGCTGCCACCCCTGCCGTATTCCACGCCGCGTCACTCATCCCCGCCGGCGCCGGCAGCAGCCAGGTCATCAGTAGGCAAAGCGGCCCAAAAATGCCGCCAACCTTCTGACGAAATGAAAATGCGCCGAACGATTTTGGAGCGGCCGGGGGTAACGAAGCGGACATGCCGCACCCAACGGAAAACGCCGCCGCCCTTCAAGCTTCGCCCCCATGAGATTCATTCAACCGGTTGCATGCCCGGCTCGCCGCCGACCGTTTCGCACCAGACCGAGCCCCAGGGCACAGGCCATCGCAGACTGACTTCCCGACTGGCCCCTTCGCTCAAACGTCGCCAGGCGCGCATCACTCCGCCGTGCGTCACCACCACGATTTCACGGTCACCCTGCGCCGCCTCCACAACCTCACCGCGCACCGCCGCCACCCGCGCCTCCAACTCCTCGCCGCTTTCGCCGCCCGGTGGACTCCGCCGCCAGGGATCACGCGCCCACGCCTCACTGCTCTCATCGTGAAACGATTCCCACGCGCGCCCTTCCCATTCGCCAAAATTGAGCTCCCCCAATCGTTCGTCGACTTGCGGCAGCTCCGTCCACAACCGCGCCAAGCGCAGGCAACGCTGCGCCGGACTCGACCACACCGCATCGATCCTCCGCGGCAACCGCGCCCACACTTCCGCCGCTTCGACGGCAAACGTCTCCGCCAAGGGCACATCGAGCCGTCCGTAACAGATGCCCGGCGCCACCGCCACTGTCGTGTGCCGCACCAGCCAGATACTCATCGCGCCACTCCCGCCAGGACCAACCAACCGGTCAACTCGGCCACTTGCTGCGCCGCACCCAGACAATCTCCGGTGTATCCACCGATTCGTGACACGAACCAGCGGGCCATGACCACGGTCACCAACACGATTGCCGTCACCACGAGCACGTTCGCCGCCGGCAACAGCGCCGCCGCCACCAAGCCGGTGAGCATCACCCACCAAAAGCGACCGCCACGCAACTGCGTCGCCAGCGGCTTGGCTTTGCCTTCTTCCGCGACGTAACGCAGCCCCGCCATCAGACTCGCCGCAGCCGCACGACTGATCACGTGCAGCGCGATCAAAGCGGGCACCACCCAAGTCGGCGACACCGATGCCACCGCCTGCCACTTCAAGCCCAGCATCACCACCAGGCCCATCGCACCAAAGGCACCGATGCGCGAATCCTTCATGATTTCCAGAGTGCGCGCCTTGGTGTAGCCGCCGCCAAAACCGTCGCACATGTCGGCCCAGCCGTCTTCATGAAATCCGCCCGTTACCAGCAGCGACGCCGCGAGACTGAGTCCGCTCGCCAGCAACGGCGGCAACCCCGCCGCTTCCGCTGCCAACCACCACACCGCCGCCGCAATCCCACCGACCACAAATCCCACCGCCGGAAACCAGGCCGCCGATCGCTGCAGATGCCCGGCATCCCAGTTGCGCAACGACGGCAACGGCAGGCGGGTGAAAAACATCACCGCCGTCCACACCGCCCAACCTTCACGTCGCAGCCACGAAATCATGTGTTCAACTTCCAAGAAGGATTAACCAACGTTACATCCGATCATGCGTCCCGTTTGCTCACGCCAGCCGACGAGAAGGTCGCCATTTCGTTGAGAAAATTCGCCGCCGCCTGCACCAGCGGCCACGCCAGCGCCGCCCCGGTGCCTTCGCCCAGACGCATTTCCAAATCAAGCAGCGGCCGCCCGTCCATCGCCGCCACCAAACGGCGATGCGCCTGCTCCGCCGAGGCGTGGGCAAACACGGCGTAATCCAGCACGCCACCGTCGATCCGCGAGGCGGCCAACAGCGCTGCGCTGACGATGAAGCCGTCGCAAAGTATGACCATGCGCCGCGCCGCCGCCGCGAGCATCGCGCCTGCCATCACCACGAGTTCACACCCGCCAAACGCCGCCAGCACCGCCTGCGGATCGCCCGAGGCTACCGCGGCCGCATGGCGTTGCCGGGTCGCCTCCAACACCGCGATCTTCGCCGCCAATCCGGCATCATCGTGACCGGCTCCGCGCCCGGCGCAGTCCGCCACCGGCAGATCCAACAGCGCACTCATCACCAGCGCCGCGGCCGAGGTATTGCCGATGCCCATTTCTCCCAACAGCAAAACATTGGCTCCGTTGGCCGCGATTTCCTCCACCAGTTTCTCGCCGCAACAAAACCCGCGCGCCACTTCCTCCGGCGTCAGCGCCGGTTCATGTCGGGCGTTGCGGGTGCCACCGACCCGCACCACCGCACGCTTGAGCGACGGATGATCCGGCAATGACGTCGCCACCCCCGCATCGACCACGCCCAACGGCAGTCCCATTTGCCGGGCAAACACATTGATGGCCGCCCCACCGCCCAGAAAATTCAGCACCATCTGGCCCGTGACCGCCTGCGGGAACGGACTCACGCCTTCCGCCGCCAGGCCGTGATCACCCGCCACCACCAGCACCGCACCGCGCACCGCCGGTTTGGTCGTGCCCTGGATCAAACCCAGCCGCAGCGCCAACTCCTCCAGCCGTCCGAGCGAGCCCGGCGGCTTGGTCTTGTCGTTGATCGCCGCCTGCAGGGCGGGCGCCAATTCGTGCGTGAGGGAGGGAATTTCAGGAACAGTCCAGCTCATCGTTGTATTCAAAATTTCACTTCAATCGCAGGGCCTGCCCCGCGACCATCAACCAGGCCTCGTCGGCCGCCGCCGCCGCGCGCTGCCCCAGCCACCCGGCCAGATCGCGATACCGGCGCAGGGCAGGCGATTCCGGCACCGGCGCCCAGCCGATTTCATTGCCCACGATCACCATCGGCCAAGGCGCCTCGTGGGCCGCGGCAAGCAGGGCATCCCACTCCGCCAGAATATCTGCATCGCTGCGTTCGAAACGATCCCCCAACCACAGCGTCGCGCAGTCCAACACCACGCCGCTCGGTGGCGGATTCAGCGCATTCAGCGCCGCGGACACATTTTCCGGAGCCTCCAGCGTGCGCCACGCCGACGGACGCTCCGCCCGGTGGCGCCCCACCCGTTCAGCCATCTCCACATCGTCACCGGAATTTCGATACGTCGCCACAAACACGACCTCGTCACCCCAGCTTAGCGCGAGCTCCACCGCGCGTCGGCTTTTCCCACTGCGCACCGGACCAGTCAGGTAGATCAAACCGGACATGACGTCTCCTTGCCTGAAAATGCGGGCATTTGCTCCACCCATGCCAGTCGCTCGCTCACGGAAACCCGCGGCAGCTCCCGCAACGTGTAACCCAATTCCCGATACACGTCGCGCAGACAGCGGTCGAGCGCCACGGCATCCGCCCAGGTTTGGCAGCGCTGCGCATCGTGGGTGAAAATTTCCGGCCACAACGGGGCATACAGCACCTCCGCCTCATACCACGTTCCCGCTCGTGGTGGCGCCAGCGGACTCACCGCTCCACCCCACCGCGCGTAGGCGGCAAGATCGGGTTCGGCACGATCGTAAATCGTTACCCCATTCGCGGTCGCGCGTTCGCGGTTCGATTTCATGCGTGTCGCGCAAACTGTGAGAAATCCGGCGAGATCCTGCCAAGGCGTGAGCCGCCCGCCCTGCGCCTGCTGTTCACGGATAATCGCCCGCGAAACCTCCGGCGACGTCGCCCAACCCGCCGCGGCCAACGCGGCGAGCAAGGTGCTTTTTCCCGTGCCCGGCGCACCGGTGAGAATCAGGCGCCGAGCGCCCATCGCAGCCCTCCCGCCAGAATGACCATCGCCACGAACACGGCGTGATTGATTCGCACCACGTGACTAATTTCGCCGGGGGCAAGATCACGTGGATTGGTGCCGATCCACGGTTTTTCGATCAACTCGCCGTCGTAGCGATGCGGTCCGCCGAAACGCACGTCGAGGATGCCGGCCAGCGCTGCCTCGGGGTTACCCGCATTCGGACTGGCGTGCGCCCGACCGAACCGACGCACGAACTTCGCCGCCCGCGGGCTCGCCGACACCAGCACCATCAACGCCGCGGTCAGGCGCGCCGGAATCCAGTTGGCCACGTCATCCAGACGCGCCGCCACTTTGCCGAAACGCTCATAACGCGCATCGCGGTGGCCGATCATGGAATCGAGCGTGTTGATCATTTTGTAGGCCATCATCGCCGGCACACCGCCGAGGCCAAAATAAAAGAGCGGCGCCACCACGCCGTCGTTGAGATTTTCCGCCATCGTTTCGCACGCCGCCAAACGCACCTGGCGCGCATCAAGCAATGCGGTGTCTCGTCCGACGATACGCGAAAGCTGACGCCGCCCGGCGTCCAAATCGCGATCCACCGCCGCAAACACCGCCCGGCCTTCGTCAATCAGAGTGCGGTGCGCCAACGCATAAAACACCCCGATCGCCGCCACCAGCAGCGCCGCTATTTCGTGCCATACGGCGGCCAACGCAATCGCTGCCCACCACGCTGCGCCGGTCGCTGCCATCAGTAGAATTGTCCCCACTCCGCCTTTGAGGAAGCGGTGGCCGCCGCGATTCCAGCGGCGCTCGAATCGCGCGATGCACTGGCCGTAAAACACCGTCGGATGCGGCCAGCGTCGTGGAT
>CBINJL010000120.1:0-7493 GCA_966250925.1 uncultured Opitutus sp.
GACGATATCGAGCAGTTGCTTGATCTCGGCTTGGAACTCGTGGGTTTCAGGCATGGCTGGATTTTTGATTTTGGATTCCGGATTTTGGATTGGGAGGCGCGTCGCGGCGCGGGCGCCGAAATTGGAAGGGCCGGAAGTTTTAAGCGCTTTTCCAGAAAATCAAGAGCCCGGCGCGATGCCCGTTTGTCACATATTACGTGACAAACGGGCAGGACGCAGCAGGTGCGGTATCGGAAAATTGCACGTTTGTTGCCCGTGGGGTGGTGCACATTGTCGAGGGAGCGAGGGGCGGCGAGATTTCGCCCGTGGGCAGATAGCTGGGGCGCAGGAGGTTCCGCGGCGGCGCAGGGCGTTGGCACGGACCAAGCGGCTCAAGGCGGCAATACTCACCCGAATCCGCGTGCGTGTTTGGACGTCGGCAGGGTTCGGCTTCGTTTCACCTCCAACGAAAGGCCCGCCATGTTATTTAATGCCAAGACACTCAAAGGTTTCACGCTCCTCGCCCGCGACGGCGAGATCGGCAAGGTCAAGGATCTCTATTTCGACGATTACGATTGGACGGTGCGTTATCTGGTGCTCGACACCGGCGGCTGGCTGACCGGACGCAAGGTGCTGATCTCGCCCCGTTCGCTGGAAGGCATCGACCATTCCGGCGAACACATCCGGACGGGTCTCACGCGGACTCAGGTCGAGGAGAGTCCGGGGATCGAGACCGACCAGCCGATCACGCGCGAATTCGAAACGACACTGCACGGCTACTACGCCTGGCCCTACTACTGGACGGAGCCGGTGTATTCGGCGACCGGATACCTGGGGCCACTGGCAGGAACCGTCCTGCCGCCGGATGGGATCGGGCGCCAGCGCACGGCTGAAGTCGAGTCACGGGCCGCAACGCTGGAGGAAGCGGATTCACATCTGCAAAGTGTTCAGGAAGTCATGGGCTGGCCGATCCAGGCGAACGACGGCGCCATCGGTCACGTTGAGGATTTCCTGCTCAGTCCGGCGGATTGGCGGATTCGCCAGATCGTGATCGACACGCGCAACTGGTGGCCGGGCCGCAAGGTGCTGGTCGCGCCCGGCTGGATCTCAAACGTCGACTGGATGGCTCACGAAGTGGCCGTGGCGCTGGATCGCGAGTCGATCAAGCACAGCCCGGAATACGACCCGAAGCAACCGGTGTCGGAGGACTACGAGTCCGCGTTGCAGCGGCACTACTACGACCGGTATCGGCCGATGTGAATTACGCGCGCTCAGCCGCCGCAATCAGCGGCGTTCGGCCTCGTCCTCGTCGAGGGGTTCGACGTGGGCGAGTTCGTGTTCCTGTTTGGCGCCGGGGCCGCACAGCACGCGGGTGACGCAATAGAGGAAGAGGCCGGTGACGAAACCGACCGAGAGCAGCATGTTGATCCAGCCTCCGGGAGTCATGGCAAGAAGGAGTTCGGGGTGGGAAAATCAGGCAGCGGGCGGAGTCCTGCTCCAGCGCTTGCCAGCGATGTTGACGAATACCAGCGCGAAGCCGGTGATGATGACAATGAAGCCGACGGTGATACGGGCCACGTGGCTCGTGTTGTCGCCGATCAGGTCCTTCACATAACCGGTGGGCGTGAAGACGGGATCGGTAAACGAGTAGTTCCAGCCGAAGACGTTTTGCAGCAGGAACATCACGAAAATTGCGATCAGGTAGGTCGGCGTGATGTATTTGATGATCGGTCGGAAAAGGCTGGGGATGCGCATCTCGGCGCCTTCATGGGCAATCTCGAAACCGCGATCGATGCCGAGGCCCCAGCCGAAGATGATGACGAGAATCGTCGCCTGCACGAACAGCATTACGGTGCCGACCCAGAAATCCATCGTGTCGAGCGCCTTCAGGTCCTTGGAAAAATACCACACGAACAACGTGCCGACCGCGGTCATGAGACCGAGCAGCGCGACCGAGGCCTTGCGTTCGATGCCGAGGCCTTCCTCCAGAAACGCGATGCCGGGTTGCAGCATTGAGAGCGAACTGGTCACCGCCGCGATGAAGAGCAGCACGAAGAAAATCGACGCAAACAGATGACCAGCGGGCATGAGCGCGAAGACCTGCGGCAGCACGTTGAAGCCGAGGCCGAACGTGCCCTGGCCGACGATGCCGGCGGTGCCGAGAAACATGAACGCCGCTGGCACGGTGATGAGACCGCCGAGGCCGACTTCGCAAAACTCGTTGGCCGCGGTGGCGGTGAGGCCGGAGAGCACGACGTCGTCCTGGCCGCGCAGGTAGGACGCGTAGGTGATGATGACGCCAAACCCGACCGAAAGGGAAAAGAAGATCTGCCCGGCGGCGGCGAGCCAGAGCTGCGGATTCTTCAGGCCGGCGGCGACGTCGCCCGGATTCCACATGTAGCCGAGTCCGTTGATGACGTTCTGGTCGGGCTTGGCCGGATCAGGCGTGCCGAGTGTGAGCACGCGGATCAGGATGATGATGGCGATGAAGATCAGCGCCGGCATGGCGATCTTGCACACCATCTCGATGCCCTTGGAGATGCCACGGTAGATGAAGAAAAAGTTCAGCAGGTAGACGAGGATGACAAAGATGCCGACATCGCGCAGACCGAATTTGATCGCAACGCCATCCGAGGCCGCGCCGGTGAAATTTCCGAAGAACGTCGCGTAATCCTTTCCGTCGACGCTGAGGTTACCCATCAGGGCGTTGAGCGCGTAACCGAGAGCCCACGCCTCGATGTAGACGTAATACATGTAGATTACGACCGGCACCACGAAGCCGATCACGCCGAGATACTTCGCCCAGGGTTTTTTCAACAGGGCGTGGAAAATGCCCGAAGTGGAATGATAACCATTGCGGCCGCCGTAGCGTCCCAGCGTCCACTCCGTCCAGCAGATCGGAATGCCGATCACCAACAGCGAAATGAAGTAGGCGACCATGAAGGCTCCGCCGCCGTATTGGGCGGCCAGGCCGGGAAAGCGCAGGAAGTTGCCGAGACCGACGGCACTGCCGGCAACCGCAAGAATCACACCGAGTCGGGAGGACCACGCCTCTTTGGGGGCAGACATGGGCCCAACGGCCTAAGGCCATCCGGGGCAACTGCAACGGTGTTTTTTGCCGAAAGCTGTATCGGTGATATGGAGACACCGTCACTTGCGGCGCACGCGCTGCAAACCGGTGGCGGTGGAGCGTGGACGCGGTTGGGAACATTGCCGAATTGGCCTCGTCAATGCTGGGATTCCACAAAGACTTTCCATGCGTATGACCGAATCGCTTTTGTTGCGTGTCAGGCTTGTCGGCCCCTTGGTCGCCGTGCTCTTGCTGGCCGGCTGCGAAACCACCGGCGGGCGCGCGGCGGCGGAGGCTAAGACCGCCGCCGCGGTGGCGCAGGCCAAGGCGGATGCAGCTACGGCCAACCGGCAGATGGAGCTCGATCGGCAAACGCTGCAGTTCGCCGCCTGGCAACACGTGAAGGCCATCGCCGAGATGTGGCGTCCGCTGCCGCCGGAGTATTTCCCCGGACTGACCACACTGGTGACGCAGGTCGACGCGTTGGAGGCGCAGATCGAGGGCGCCGATTCGATCGAGGTGGGGCGGATCGATCCGGTGGCGCTGACATTGAAAAACCCGGCTTTCTGGCGGGCGCGTCTGGAAACGACGCCGGAAGATCCGGTGGTGGCGTTGTTCGAACAAATGCTCTGGGCGGCGCGCGGTTATTTTGATCGTGCAGGCTGGTTGCTCGATCTGCAGATGCACGGACCGACTTTGCCCGTGCCGGTGCATCGCCTCGCCTACACCATGGCCGAGGAGATGCGGCAGCTGCGGGAGCGCCAGACAGCGGGCAAAAACGCGCTGCTGGAAAACGTCTCGCCGGAGGAACGGGTGCAGTTGGTCGAAGCGTCGCGTTCGTTTCAGCCGGCCGATCCGGACTGGGCCTACACCAGTCTCATCATGCGGCTGCGACTCGGTGGAGTGGATCTCGACAACATCGAGAAAAGTCCGCTGTCGGTTGAACAAATCGTCCGACAAAACGAAGCCGCCTGGCTGCTGGTGGCGCAGCACAATCCGGTGGCGGCGGCGCGGCTGCATCCCGATCCGCGGGTGCGCGCAGCGGCGGAGGAAGTGGGTGAGCAACTGCACGCGTTGGCCGAAAGTCGCGGCGCCTATGGCAGTCGCGATTTGGATCGGCTGGCCAAGGCGCTCGCCGGCGCCGGACTCTACGCGGAGGCGCTGCTGACCAACCGGCGGGCGGCGGCGTTGCGCGGGTTTCCTGTTCCCTCGGATCTGATGGATTGGTGGGACTGGCTGCCGCCGCTCATCGGCGAGGAAGTCACGGCGGAACTGCGGGTGGCGGCGGATGATGGCTCGATCCGGCCGGTGGCGTTTTTCCCGGTGGAGGCCGGACCGGAAGGCGTGGCCCTGTTGCCGCTGCATCCGATCATCGCGGATCGCAATCAGCGCCGCCTGCAGGAAGTTGATCGCCGTCTGGCGCGCGGCGACGCCAGCGAACCGGAGCGGGCGATGGCGCTCATCGCCAAGGCCGAAACGCTCGGCCACGTCGGGCGGTGGGATGAGGCCGAAGCCGCGCTCAACGAAGTGCCGGAAACACTGGTCGGGGCCGCCGCGCCGATGCGGGTCTGGCTGGCGTTATGGAGCGGCCGCATCGATGGGCTGGCCGAAAAAGTGGCTGCGCTCGATGCTGAGGCGCGGGCGGATTCACCGGCGTTGCCCGCGCTCGCCGCGGCCGCGCAGGGCAAGTGGTCGGAGGGCGGCGACGTGTTTCAAGCCGCCGCGGAATCCGAGGCCAACGATCCGGAATACCGCACCTATTATCTGTTGATGGCGTCGTCGTTTGCCCGCCGCGCCGGCGAGGACGAACGCGCCGACGACTTGATTGATCGGGCGCGCGAACTCGGTCGCGGCCACGCCTGGGTGAGTGCGCTGGTGCGCGGCATGGCCGGCGAAAGCAATCACGAGTCGGTGGGCAAAAACATCACCGAAATCACCGAAGCCGGCCGCATCTGCGAACAACGTTACTATCGGGCCTTTCAACGCGATCTGCCGGCGGAGCAACAGCGGTTGCTGCTCGAAGGCTGCGTCTCCACCGGCGTGGTGGACTTTGTCGAATACACCGCGTCGCTGCTGCGCCTGCGCGAACTCGATCCGCAGCGCTGGGACCCGACGCAGGCGCCAGCTCCGGCCGAGTCGCCGGAACGCGACGACAACGACGCTGACGGCGGCGACTGGAGTCGCGACGCCAATCCCTCGTGGTCCATTCCCTCCTGATGATCTCCCAGTCCGTTTTCGTTTTCCAGAAGTGGCGCCGTCGGCCGATCGCGTGGCTCTCAATGCTGGCGCTGGCCTGGGCGCTGGCCGGATGTGCCACGCTGCCGTCGGCCGGAAACCGCGAGGACGATCTCGTGGCGGCCACCAAAGCGGAAGTGCAGGAAGCGGCCTGGGCGGGCGTGCAGGAACTCATGCGCGAACTGGAGCAACTCGACTCCGCGCGTTTTCCCGGCAGCGCCGCGCTGGCGCAGGATTTGCGTGACGCGGCGGCCGCCGTGGGCGCGGGACCCGAACGTAATTTCGACGCGTTGGAGGTGCGGAAAACGATCGTGGAAAATCCCGACTATTGGCGGGCGATGCTGGAAATGGCGCCGGGCGATTCGTCGCTGGCCGCGTTGGAAGTGATGCTGACGGCGGCGTCGGGCCGGCTGGAAGCCGCGGCGGATATGTTGGAGGTCGTGCGGGCCGGTCCGTTGATGGATGAAGCCCTCGACGCGCGACTGGCGAGACTGCGGCGCCTCATCGATTCGTGGCGTTTCAATTCGCCGGGCGTGGAGTTGCTCAGTCTGCGGGGCGTGCCGCCGGCCGAGCGTTGGGAATCGGTGCGCCGGTTGGAGGCGATGTATCCGGATTCTCCGGCGGTGGCGCTGGCGGTGCTGCGCATGCGCACCGACTTGGCCAAGATTCCGCTGGTGGCCGAAGGCGAGGATCAACGCATGCGCGACAAGATCATCGCCGCGGAACCGCGGGCGGTGGAAACACTCGAAGCGGGCCAGCCCTTGTGGGCGGCGATTGTGCAGGCCAGTGGCGAGTCCGGCGATGCGGCCAAACGCATCGCGGAAATGCTGACGCCCGACGGCAACGGCATCATCAATTTCAGCGCCGAGGATCTGGCCAAACTCGCGGCCGATCTCGACCGCATCGGATTGAGCGATTGGGCGCTGCGCGTGTTGCGATTGGAAATGGGCGCGCGGGGCGAGGACGCGGCCGCCGATCAGGCCGTGTGGCGTCAGCTCCTGCCGGCGCTGGTGGGCGAGGACGCGGCCAATGCCATCGTCGATGATTGGGAGTCCGGGCGGATCGCGCAGACGACGCTGCACGGCAACGTGCCCGAGCCCGCGGGGCGACCGGGGTATCCGATCGATCCGGTGGTCGGCGGCCATTATGAACGTCTGCGGCGCGACGCCGTGTCGGCACTCGATCCGGAGCAGGCGCCGACGCCGGCGGAGGAGCGGGCGGGATTGGCGTCACTGGCGATCAATCAACGCATTCTCGGAAACTTTGGCGCCGCGGAGGACGCGCTCAACCGCTACGCCACGATTACGCGCGATGACCTCGCGTTGGAACAGGAACGGCTCTCGCTGGCGACGGCGCGCGGCGATGTGGCGGGGGCGGAGTTGGCGCTCGCGTCGGTGCGCCAGCTCGATCGGCGCCTGCGTTCAGCAAGCATCTCGGTCGGTCTGGCGGAAATTTTTCGGGGCGATGCGAAGGCCGCAGCGCTCGCGTTTGAACGCGGTGTGAAGAACGAGGCGGCCGATCCGAAACGCCGCGCGTATTCGGCACTCTATGTGTTTGCCGCCGGGCAGTTGGCCGGGGAAGACCGCAGCGCGATCGTGCGCGAAGCGACGACCTTTGTCGGCGAAGACGAATGGGTGCAGCGTCTGCTGGCGGTGGTGCGGGGCGAAGTGGGGCGCGAACAGATTCTGGCGGAGGCGATGGAAGGGCGGCACTACGTGGCGACCGGACAACGTTGCGAGGCCTTGTTTGCGCTGGCGTTTGTGCCGGGACGGACGGAGGCGGAGCGCCGGGCCGATCTCGAAGCCTGCGTTGCGACGGGTATGATCGGTTACATCGAATACGATTTCGCGCTGGCCTGGCTGCGCGGGCAGCGAAGTGAGAAGTGAAGGGGATGACGGATGTCTGATGTCAGATGTATGATGTAAGATGTCTGATGTCGGAGGTAGGATGAGCGATGGGCGGTCGGAGATCACATCTGACATCACACATCCGACATCTTACATACTTCTTGCTTCTTACTTCGCTCCGAATGCCTACGCTGCGGCGGAACTTATGACGAAGACCTCGCCTTCTCACCGTGCCCCGAACCTGGGCGAGCTCTACGTCGATGACCAGCAGCTGACCGAGATCGGGAAGGACTTCGGCGCAGGCCGCGACCTCGTCACCCCCGAGCGCTTCACCGCGATCTCGAAGGACGGCTCCGAGGTCG
>CBINJL010000121.1:0-7481 GCA_966250925.1 uncultured Opitutus sp.
CGAATTTCAGCTCGGTCTTTTCCGGCGCGGCCGACGCACGATCGGCAGCGGTGAAGGTGGCGAGACTGGCGAGGATGACGGCACCGGCGCGGAGGCGGCGAAGCGGTGAACGGGAGGAGAAATCGAGACGTGGCATGACGGGGAGCGGGAGAGGTTGCAAAATGTGCAGCGTCGAAAGGCGCCGCATTTGCCCGACATTTTAAGCTCCGCCGGTGCCAACCCGTGCCATACGGGGCGAACACGTCATGTGGCACTTCAATGCGAATACGTCTTTTCGTTCATGCATGAGCCACGGTGATGATTCATGCCCTGAACCGGAGGATGACGGATGAACA
Source organism: uncultured Opitutus sp. (assembly GCA_966250925.1). Lineage (GTDB taxonomy): Bacteria > Verrucomicrobiota > Verrucomicrobiia > Opitutales > Opitutaceae > Actomonas. The sequence continues at coordinate 336 of CBINJL010000121.1, forward strand.
GTCTGCATGCCGGATCGCGGCGGGAGGATCGAGCGGCGTCCCGTAATCGGTCGCGTCGACGTGACGAATTCTGTTCAGTCCGGTTGATCAAAAACGAACCGGATCGGTCCGCAAGGGAGCCGATCCGGTTACTTGTATTAACGTTTTAGATACAGAAGCGCGCAGTCGCGCAGCGATTCAGGCGGCGGCGATGCTGTGGCGGCTCAGCGCCTGAGCGTAGAGATCGGAGCGAAACAGTTCCCGTGCGAGGTGAGGTGAAGGGGCGAGTTCGCCGGAGAGCAGACCGTTGATGCGAAACGCTTCGATCAGCCACTGGGCGCTGGCACGACCGGGCGAATTGAGTTCGGGCCCTGAAAAGCGAATGAAGCCCGGCGTGGGCGCGGTGCGGTCGTGGCCGAGGGCAAACGGATCGGACAGCCCGGCGGTGACAACCTTGGCGGACTGGTTGAGGTATTCGCGGCGGGTGAGGAGTTTGACCAACTCGTCCCGAAACGCAGGGTCGTCGCATTGCCGGCAGGATTCGACCAACGCTGCGACCAGCGACAAATGCTCTTCATGACGCGCGCGGGCGAAGTCGGTCCGCACCATCAGCACCTTTTCCGGATGGTTGGGATGGATGTCGGTCGACGTGGCGGCGCACCAGCCGATGCCGTGTTGGATGGCGAGCGAGTTCCAAGGTTCGCCCACGCAATAGCCGTCGATGGTGCCGGCGGACAGATTGCGAAAGACCTGCGGCGGCGGCACCACCACGATGCGCACGTCGCGGCGCGGATGGATGTTGCCGGAGCGCAGCCACTCGCTCAGGTGCAGAAAATGGGTGGCGTGGGCGGCGGCGACACCGAACACGAGCTGGCGGTCGTGACGGGTGGCGACGATCTCACGGCCGAGGGTGGCTGCATCGCGCACGCCGCGTTCCCAAAGACGATTTGAAAGGGTGATGGCGTTGCCGCCGGTGCTCAGCACGCAGGCGGTGAGACACTCCGCGGGCGGACATTCGAGGCCGAGTCGCGTGCTGATGAGCAGCGAGCTGATGGCGTGGGCGGCATCGAGTTCGCCGAAGGCGATCTTGTCGCGGATGGTGGCCCAACCGAGCTCACGCCGCAGATTCACGGCCAGGCCGTATCGTTCGAAGATGCCATATTCGTGCGCGACGATGAGCGGGGCGGCGTCGGTGAGCGCGATGAAGCCCAGTCGCAGGCGTTGGCCCGGGCGGGAAAGTGGCGGCGGAGAGGCGGACTTGACGGAAGATCGCGGCATGGAACGTCGTCGCGACAGCTTCTCCAATGCCAGTTTGATGAACTTGGCGCATTATTTGCTCAGGCATGCGGCAATGACATTCATTAAAGGAGCGCATACGCCGTGAGCGGACTGTTGGACAGCCGGCAACTGCTGGCATTTACGACACTTGCGCGCCACGGCAGCTTCACCGGGGCGGCGAAGGAACTTTTTTTGACCCAGTCGGCGGTGAGCCATGCGATCAAGTCGCTCGAAACCGAACTCGGTGTGCGGGTGTTTGATCGTGTGGGCAAAAAAGCGCACCTCACGTTGGCGGGAGAGAAATTGCTCGGCCACGCCGATCGTATCCTGCGCGAGATGCAGGATGCGCGCAGCAGCATCGAGGAGTTGCAAAACTGGGGGCAGTCGCGCCTGCGCGTGGGGGCGAGCACGACCGCCTGCCAGTATCTGCTGCCGAGTGTGCTGCGGGAGTTTAAGCAAAGTTTTCCCGAGTGCGTGATCCGGGTGGAACCGGCGGACAGCCCCGAAATGGGCGAAGCGTTGCGAGCCAACGAAATTGATCTGGCGCTGATGCTGAAACCGCCGAGTCGCGAGGACATCGAGTTTCGTCCGGTGTTTACCGATGAGCTGGAAATGTATGTCGCGCCGATGCATCCGTGGGCTTCGCGCCGCATCGGTGACGTGACGATCGAGGACCGCAACCGCGAGACCTTCGTGCTGTATAATAAAGGAACCTACACCTACCGCATGGTGACCGAGTATCTGAGCTCGGCCGGCGTGGTCGTGCACAACCCGATCGAGATGGGCAGCATGGAAGCGGCGAAGGAGTTGGTGAAGATCGGGCTCGGGGTTGGGATCTTCGCCCGCTGGGTCGCGCGCAAGGAATTGGAGGAAGGCTCGCTCGTGTGCCTGCCGCTCGGAGAAGCGCCGCTGCGTCGCGAGTGGGGATTCGGCCACCTGCGGGGGCGGCAACTGGGTCTGGCGGAGGAAACGTTTCTCGGATTGTTCGAAGCGGCGGCGGAGACGCTCGACCTGCGCGTGCCGGCGTTGGACTGACGCGGTGTGGGCATTTGCCTCATCGCCGTAGGCCCGTAGCGCGGCGCTTCAGCCCGCGCGGTGCGGCCGCAGAAACGATGAACGCCGCGAATCGTTTGAGTTAAAATCATTGGTCGCATAAACGCCAGGTGTTGGCACGGCGGCATGGAAGCGGCTCAGGAGCCGTTGAACTCAACGAAGCCTTTGTCCCATGCCGCCTGAGAATCTCAACGTCTTCGCCTTTCGTCGGGCCAACATCCGCACGCTGCACCTGACCTGGTTCGCGTTCTTCCTCACCTTCATGGTGTGGTTCAATCATGCCCCGCTGGTCATCTTCATTCGCGAGGCGTTCGCGCTGACTGACGCGCAATGGAAGGCGCTGCTGTTTCTCAACGTCGCCATGACGATTCCGGCGCGCATTGTGATTGGCATCCTCGTCGATCGTTTCGGGCCGCGTCACATCTACGGCGCGCTGCTGCTGACAGCGGGCGTGTTGTGCACCCTCTTTGCGACGGCGACCAGTTTCGAAATGCTGGCGCTGATGCGATTCCTGATGGGATTCGTCGGCGCGGGTTTTGTTATCGGCATCCGCATGATCGGTGAGTGGTTCCCGGCGCGTCAGGTCGGGCTCGCGGAAGGCATTTACGGCGGTTGGGGCAACTTCGGTTCCGCCGCCTCGGCGATGCTGTTGCCCACGCTGGCGTTATGGTTTGGTGGTGAAAACGGCTGGCGCTACGCCATCCTGACCACCGGTGCGATGGCCTTCATCTGGGGCATCGTCTTTTTGTGGCGGGCGCGCAACACCCCTGAAGGATCGACCTACTTCAAGCCGAAGAAATCCGGCGGCCTCGAAGTCACGTCGCGCCGCGATTTCTACTTTCTGCTCGGCATGAACATTCCGATGTATGTCGCGCTGGCGATCCTCACCTGGCGGCTTTCGCCCAGCAATGTGAACCTGATTTCCTACACCGCGGCCAACTTCATCTACGCCGGTCTGGTCGCGCTGTATGTGTTCCAGGCCTACCAGATTTATCAGGTCAACAAGGACATGCTGGCGCGCGGTGTCGACGAAGCGCAGCGGTATCCGTTTCGTCAGGTGGCGATTCTCAACGTGAACTACTTCGTCACCTTCGGCTCGGAACTCGCCGTGGTGTCGATGCTGCCGTTTTTCTTCATCGATACCTTCGGCCTCGACTCGCGTCTGGCCGGTATGCTCGCGGCGGGCTTCGCCTTTATGAATCTGGTGGCGCGTCCGGCCGGCGGGGTGTTGAGCGACAAGTTCGGTCGCAAGAAAACCATGCTCATTCTCATCGGCGGTCTGGCTGCCGGCTACATTGCCATGAGCATGATTCAATCCACCTGGCCGCTCGCGCTCGCCGTGGTGGCGACGATGATGTGTTCGTTTTTTGTGCAGGCGGGCGAGGGCGCCGTGTTTGCGCTGGTGCCGCTGGTGAAGCGTCGCATGACAGGCCAGATCGCCGGCATGACCGGCGCCTATGGCAATGTGGGTGGCGTGGTGTTTCTGACCATCTACAGTCTGCCCTCGGTTTCGACCGCGACATTTTTCCTCGTGATCGCCGCGTCGTCGTCGCTGGCCTTCGCCGCGTCGCTGTTTCTCGATGAACCCGCCGGCCACACGGTGGAAGTCCTGCCCGATGGCACCGTGCAGTTGATCGAAGTCGCCTGATCCGCTCCGCGGCGCGCATCGCGTGCTCCGTCAGGCCCACCATTGACATTGCTCCGCGCCATGGCCGCTCCGCAGACTCCGCCCGTGCCCCTTCATCTGCATAACCTTCTGCGTGTCTCCGCCAGCACGGCGAGTCATCAGGGCGCGAAGGCGAGCAACGACGACTGCATGGGCATTCGTATTCCCGAGGAGCCATTACTCACGACCAAGGGCATCGTGGCGGTCATCGCCGACGGCGTGAGCGTGGCGGAGAAGGGCAAAGAGGCGGCCGAGATTTGCGTGCAGGGTTTTCTCAACGACTACTACGACACGCCCGACGCCTGGTCCGCCGCTACCGCCGCGCAAAAGGTGCTCACCGCGCTCAACCGCTGGCTCTACCATCTCGGCCAGGGCTACGCGTGCGCCACCCGCGGATTCGTTTCCACCCTCAGTGTCCTGATTCTGAAGGGCGGCACGGCGCACATCTTTCACGTCGGCGACAGCCGCATCGGTCGCGTGCGTGATGGGCAATGGGAACCGCTCACCCTGGATCACACTGCGCGGCTCAGCGACGAACATCGTCAGCTCGTGCGCGCCATGGGCCTCGATGTGCGCTGCGATGTGGACTACCGACAGGTGGGCGTGCAGGCCGGCGATGTGTTTTGTCTCAGCACGGACGGACTGCACGAACACGTGGCCCCGGCCGACATCGTGGCGGCGGCAAATTCCGCCGGCGATTTTGCCGACCTCGCCGAAACGCTGGCGCGGCGTGCGCTTGACCAAGGCAGTGCCGACAACGTGACCGCGGTGCTGCTGCGGGTCGACGATCTGGGCGGTGTGAGCGAAGCGGACGTGCTGCGTCATTTCAGCCAGTTGCCGTTTCCGCCCGAACTCGGTGCCGGCATGTCGATCGACAGTTATCGCATCGAGCGCGAGATCGAATCCTCGCGCCGCAGTCAGCTTTACTTGGTGAGCGACGAGCAGACCGGTGGACGTTTCGTGATGAAGACGCCGTCGGTCAACTACGAGGACGACACGGCGTATCTCGAACGCTTCGCGATGGAAGCCTGGATTGCGAAACGCGTCGACAGCCCGCACGTGGTGAAGCTCGTTTCGCAGCCGGGGCGCCAACGCTTTTTCTACAATCTTTTCGAGTATGTCGAAGGGCCGACTTTGCAGCGCTGGATGCACGATCATCCGCAGCCCGAAGTGCGCGAAGTGCGGGCCATCGTGGAACAGATCGTGACCGGTCGGCGCTGCCTGCATCGCCGTGAAATGCTCCACCAGGATTTGAAGCCGGACAACATCGTGCTGCATGCCGAGCGCGGCGCGGTCATCATCGACTTCGGTTCCAGTTATGTGGCCGGTCTGCACGAGATCCCGGTCGATTTTCAACGTGATCAGATTCTCGGCACGCTGCACTACAGCGCGCCCGAATACCGGCTCGGCCGCAAAGCCACGACCAAGGCCGACCAGTTTTCGCTCGGCGTGATCGTGTATCGCATGTTCACCGGTCGGCATCCCTACGGCGAAGCGTTCGGCAAGGCCAACAGCCTGCGCGAATTCACGGCGCTGCGTTACGAACCGGCAGTCGGTCACAATCCGCTCGTGCCCACCTGGATCGACGGCGTGTTGAAGAAGGCCGTCGCGATCAATCCCGACCTGCGTTACGATACCTTCTCGGAAATGCTCTACGACTTCGAGCATCCGAACGAAGCCTTTCTGCCGAGCGGAAGCCTGCCGCTGATTCAACGCGGCTCGATTGGATTCTGGCGCACCGCCGCGCTCGTGTTGCTCGCCGCCGAAGTGGTGACGCTGATCTGGGCGCTGGCCGGACGGTGAGCTTGCGGAACTCGAATCCGGGTTCTATCGTGGTCGGCATGAGCGAGCTCGATCGCATTACCTTTGATCCCAATCAATGCGGTGGAAAGCCGTGCATTCGGGGGATGCGTATTCGCGTCAAAGATGTGCTCGACATGCTGGCGGCGGGGGAGAGCGCGGATACGATTCTGACGGATTTTCCTGATTTGGAGCCCGAGGATATTCGGGCCTGCCTCCGATATGCCGCCCGTCAATTGGACCATGCAGTCGTCACGGTTGTGCGGTGAGGATACTGCTTGATGCTCAATTGCCGCCTACGTTGGCGCGTTGGTTGAACGAGCAGGGAAATGATGCGCGGCCGGTGCGTGAGGTTGGGTTGCGTGACGCCGCCGATGAAGAAATCTGGCGATATGCCGCGCAACACGGCTGGGCGATCATGACCAAGGACGAAGATTTTGCGCAGCGGGCGCGAGAGGCGCCGGTCGGTCCCTGTATCATCTGGTTGCGGCTGGGAAACTGTTCCAATCGTGCACTGCAGGCATGGCTTGATCCACGACTGCGAGGAATCACACAACTTGTGGAGCAAGGCAGTCGTCTGATCGAAGTGATTTAGGCCGTTTCTTGTCATGCGCTGGAGTGCTTCGTCACCGCCGGATTCGATTCGGCCCTTGCGACGCGGTGGAATTGGGTAACTTAGGCGTTTTGCGCATGCAGGCCGAAACGCACATTCACATCAAGGGAGCCCGGGAGCACAATCTGCGGAATCTGGAGGTGCGGTTGCCGCGCGGGAAACTGGTTGTGATCACCGGCCCGTCCGGCTCCGGCAAATCATCGCTGGCCTTCGATACGATCTACGCCGAGGGCTATCGCAAATACATGGAGTCGCTCTCGACTTCCGCGCGTCAGGTGTTGGAGCAATTGCCGCGGCCCGACGTCGATTATGTGCACGGCCTTTCGCCGGTGCTGGCCATCGAGCAACGCACGTCCGGCGAATCGCCGCGCAGCACCATCGCGACCGTCACCGAGGTGGCCGACTACGCGCGGCTGTTATGGGCGTTGCACGGCGAAGCGCATTGTCCCAAGGACGGCGGCCGGGTGGTGCGGCGATCGCTCGACGACAACGTGCAACGTGTCCTCTCCGAGGCCGCCGGTCAGCGCGTCATGGTTCTCGCCCCGGCGCTGCGGGCCAAGCCGAGCGTGTTGCGCGATGAGTTGCCACGCCTGCGGCAACGCGGATTTCAGCGCGTGCGCATGGACGGCTAGATCAAGCAGCTCGACGATCCCAAGATCGTGCCGAGCGGTCTGCCGCCGACCGAGAGTCCGGTCGACATCGGGGTTGATCGTCTGGTCGCCGTGGTCGATCAACGCAGTCGGCTGGCCGATTCGCT
>CBINJL010000122.1:0-7480 GCA_966250925.1 uncultured Opitutus sp.
GTGCCGGTCCACAGGCCAGGCCGGACAACATGTCCGTGCGTGCGATGCGGTCCGCCGTCCAGAGGCGGGCCGTATCCATTTCTCCATGACGCTCCATCCAGCGGGCCGCACGCAGGCCGACGCGGAGGAAACGGTTCTCCCACTGACCGAGCACCACCAGCGCCCGCTCCGCCGGATCTCGGGTCAGAATCCGCGCCGCCGCCCCGGCGTAGTCGCGCAGCGGCTCGCCGACATCAGGCAGCCAGCCCACCGGAATCGAACCGCCGCGGGCATCGCCCAGCCAGAGTCCGGTCAGACCGCGCCGCGGAGAAAGGCGGCGCGGCCCCACCACCAGCAAGCCGGCCACGGCCTCGGGAAGGGCTGACGGCGGCGGCACCGGATCGTCGCCGGCGCCGCGTTCAATCGTAACCACATTTCGAATACGGCGATGCGCCGCGATCAACGGCTCCAGTCGCGCCAGCGCCGCGGCCGGCCCCGCCGCCACCCAGACGCCGTCGGATGACGCCGACGGCGAACGGGGCGATGGCGAACGGGCCCGGACCATGACGGAGGCGATGACGACCGGGGATTCAGGCGTGCACGACGTCGGCGTAGGGTTGCCACGCGGTGAAGTCGCGCACGGTGCCGTCGTCCCGCGTCGTATCGAAGAACCGCCGCACGAAGTAGTGCTCGATGATCGCGGCCTGCTGCTCGCGGTTGAAGGCGTCGAGATCGCCGCCTTCGGCGTTGAGTTCGGCTTCCGCACCGTCGCCGTCGTAGGAATTGGTGTAGCCGTAATTGTAGCCGTCGGTCATCTGGCCGTGGATGGCCTCGACCATGTAGAACGGCCCTTCGACCAGCGACTGCCAGACGTGGACCATTTCATGGATGAGGGTCGGCCGGTCCACCTGATCCCAGGACGCGAAGTTGATGAGATACATGGTGGTGAAGGGTCGCTGGCCGTTGATCCATTCGATGAGATCGACCGCCGGGGCCATGACCGCGACCCGCACCTTGTCGAGCGCGATGGAGGTGCCGAAAACGTTCTCGGCGTCGGTGCGTTCGTCGGGCGTGAGCTCGCGATAGGAACCGGGGAACCACTCGAGGATGAGGGTGAAGGCGAGCGCGATGGCACTGCCGCCGATCTCGAGCGCGCCTTTGAGGATGTCGACGGCGGACTTGCCCAGTTCCTTGAGCGCGGCGAAGACGCGGCGGGCGGCCTCCTCGGTCGGCTGGATGATGGCGGCCTCGACGATGGTTTTGAGCGACTTGCCCGCGGCCTCGACGGCCTTGAGCAGGTTTTCCAGCGCCTTGCCCGGGTTGGCGATGGTGTCGGCGATGAGCTGGGCCACGGTCACACCGAGCCGGAGCAGTTCGGAGACGACGTCACCCAGCACTGTAATGGATTTCTTGATACCCCAGGCGATGAGTTCCGCCACGGTGGCGCCGGCGTCGAACAGCGCGTTGACCATCGTTTTAACGCCTTCGAGCACATCCTTCTCCAACCAAGTGAGAATGTATTCGACGGTGTGCCCGGCGCGATAGAGCGCCTCGCCGAGCGCCTTGAGCGCGGCGTCGCCGGCCTGCTTGGCCCATTCGAATAACTCGTCGAGGAGTGCACCGGCGGCATGGGCCGCGGCCATGACGGCCTTGAGCGCCGCAACCGATTTTTGTTTGGCCCAGTTGAGCGCCTCCTTCACCGAACGGCCCATGCGCTGCATGGCGTCGACCGCCTCGCGCCAGGCCAGCGCGGCGAGTTCGCCGGTCTGCTTGAGCAGCCAGTCGAAGACATCGCCCAGCGGACCGAGCCGGCTGAGCACCAGCGCGAGGGTGCGGCGAAATACGAGGAAACCCTGCTTGATGGCGGTGCCGAGCACGTCGGCGACGGCCTTGCCGATGTCGATCGCGGCATCGAGCAGCTTGCCGGCGAGCTCCCAGGTCGACTCCATCACCGCGAGGGTGAATTCGGCCAGCGTCTTGCCCAGTTCGAAGATCGCCTTGACCGCGAGTTTGAGCGCCTCGCCGACCAGATCGACGATGCCTTTCGCGACTTCGATCAGCGTCTGGCCGAGCTTGAAGGCGGCATCGATCACCTTCTTCACCAGCGCCAGGCCCCGCTGCGCCAACTCGACCACGAGGTCGCCGAGCTTGCGGCCGATGTCGAGCACCGCGCCGACGACCTGCTTGATCACATCGACGGCGGCGGTGGCGATGTAGACGGCAAGATCCTTGAGCGAATTGGCGACACGGGCGACCGATGCCGCAACCTGACGGAGGAATTGCAGGCCCTGGTTTTTCACGTCGTCGAGGATGGCCTTGAACGTGTTGCCGAGGTTGCGCATCTCGCTGACCACGGTGTCGAGCAACGCGCCCGGATTGGTGAGTGCGGCGACGATGATTTTGCCGATGGCCTGACCGATGGCGCGCAGCGCCTTGACCATGTTGCGCACGAGCGCGACGCCGAACTTCACCGCCTCGACGAGTATTTCGCCGATGGCCTTGCCCAGATCGAGCAGCGCCCGGGCAAACTTCTTCATCACTTCGAGCGTCTTGTTCGCGAGCCAGCGCACGAGGTCGAGAATCTGGCGGCCGATCTGACGCAGGGCTTCGAGCACGGTCTTCACCGCGTCGATGGCAAAGTTCACCACGGCGTCGAGCACGTCGTAGATCGCTTTGCCCACCGCTTCGATGCCGCGGATGATTTTTTTCACGATCTCGATACCGACCCGCACCGCGCCCATGATGAGATCGCCGATTGCTTTGCCGGCGGCGATGATCGCCTTCACCAGATCAGCCACGGCCTGAATCGTCCAATCGACGATGTCGCGGATGACACTGGCGATGGCATTCACGATGTTGCCGACGGCGTTGACGATCGCGTTCACGACGGAGGTCACGGCCTGCACGATGGGATCGATGATGTTTTCCTCCACCCACTCGACGACGGCGGAGTCGTGCGGAGTGTTGGGCTGGGGCACGCGGGCGCGCTTTTCGCGCAACGTCTGGCCCTGGCTGCGAATCCATTCGGCGGTGTCGCGACCGGCGTTGACGTCGACCTTGCCGGACTTGGGTTTGAGAAAATCGCGCATGAGCACGCGGCCCTGGGCGGCCGGCATGAGGCCGACGGCCTGCACGATGCGTTGCCCGCGTTTGTCGGTGCGATAGGCGTCGATGATGAGTTTGCGTTCGGCCGGCTGGGCGCGGGCGACGAAGTCGAAATGCTGGCGCACGGCGTCGTCGGTTTCGAGCGTGCGGTCAAAGGCGAGCGCGAGCTGGCGCGCTTGGGTGGGATTCTTTTTCGCCACGGTGCGAAACGTCGGCGCGAAGTCGGCCGGAGTGACGCGCAGGGCCTTGAGCTGGTTGGCGGCGGTGGCCGGCGACGTGAGCTTGAGTTCGGCCACGTGGGCGGCGTCGAACCGCGCGGCGGTGGCGGTTTTCGGTGCGGTGGCGGTGGCGCTGACCTTGACGGTTTTTTTCACCGTCGTGGCGGCGGTGGTGGAACGCGTCACGGAAGTGGTGCGTTTGGCGGTCGTGGTTTTCGCGACGGTTTTCACGGGAGTCTTGGCCGTAGTTTTCGCGGTGGTGGCCGACTTCGGTTTGACCGCTTTGCGCACGGTCACGGTTTTGGTATCGGGCATGGGGTGAAATGGGTTTCGGGTTCGGGGAAGCGGGGTGAAGAGGCGGGCAAAATCCCCGGCTCAGGGTTCGAAATAAACGGCGACGTTACCGTTGCTCAGTGTCTTCACCGACAGCACGGCGATGGGGTCTTCGCGGCTGCCCGGGATTTGGGTGACTGCGACGTGTTTCCAGAGCTCGGGATCGAGCCGCTGGTGCAGCGCGCGGCGCAAGTCGCCGCCATTGTGAAAGTCGCCACCGTGGACGCTGAGGAACCAGCCGGTGGTGAAGCCGCAGACTTCACGATCGACCGGGTCGAAGCTGATCTCGACGCGCACTTCGACGACCGAAGTGGTGTTGACGAGCGCGTTGCCGCTGCGGCGTTTGCCGGCGAGCGTGACGCGCAGACGGTGTTCGCGATTGTGCACACCGGCGCCGTCCCACGAGTAATCGGTGACGCCGGAAAACACGACGCCCTGCACCGAAGCGCCGGGGAAGTTTTTCAAGGCGTTGCGCAGGCGCGGGGCCCAGAGCGCGGCAATCTCGGCGCCGGTCCAGGCGGTCTTGGTGTTCTTCGGTCCCTTGCTGCGCGGCGCGATCTTTTCGGCCTGGGCGGCGCCGTAGCGCCAGAACAACACGCCGTTTTCGAAATCGCTGTAACGGTCGCGGCTCGGACCGGTATGGTCGCGTGGCAACAGCGCCGGATTGATCAGGATCGGACGCCCGGCGACGACCAACTCGGGCCGCACGTCGACGGCCTTGATCGCGGTCAGCGTGGTTTTTTTGGCCGTCTTCTTGGTCGCCGTCTTGGTCGTGGTTTTCGCACTGGTCCTGGTCGCGGCGGCGGTGGCGGCGCGCGTGCGGGTGACCGCGGTCGCGGTGGTCTTCTTGGTCGCGATGATGTCCGCCGCGGAAACCTCCACCGGCTTCACCGTGGTGAGCAGTGGCGACGGCTGTTCGGCCGGAACACCGACGACGGCCAGGCCGGTCAATGTGCCCACCGGCAGCGTGACGCGGATGCCGTTGCCGTGGCCGATGCCACGATCGGGCACCCGTTCGTCACTGATCGGATAACCGAGGTCGGCGTTGCGCTCCCAACCGTGTTGCGCCCAAAAGCCGCGGATGAGGCCGTGCACTTCGTGGGCCCAGGTGCGCGGCGTCCAGTAGATCGAGCCGCCTTGGAAATGGTTGAAACGGCCGACGCCATCGGGGGTCTTGGTCTCGTGCGTCGTCGGATAACCGAGGAAACTCGCCTCCGCACCCAGCTCCAGATACTTGGTGCGAATCGCGCCATGCACCTCGTGCGCGCCGGTGTCGGGATGCCAATAAATCGAACCGCCGGTGAAGTGGTTGTAACGTCCCTTCCCTGCCGCGTCGCGTCCCACGGTCTCGTCGGTGCGCGGGTAGCCGAGGAAACCGCGTTCCCATTCGAGCGAGGCCCAGAGCGCGCGGATGTGACCGTGCACCTCATGCGCCCCGCTGTGGGGATGCCAGTAGATCGAGCCGCCGGCGTAGTGACGGAAAAACCCGACCTTGTCCGGGCAACGCGTGACCGCGCCGCTGGCTTTGCCAAGAAATCCTTGGGCGCCTTTCAACGCCTGATAACGGCCTTCGATCATGCGCTCGGCCACTTCGGTCGGGGTGCCGCTGGCCAGGACCACCTGCCCGAGCAGGGCATAATCAGGTTTAAATGTGACGCGTTTGACGGCCGTCATGACACGTTCGTCCGAATCACCGGGAGACACAGGGGAAGACGGCGTCAGCGACGTCGTTCCCCGCAGAGTGATCGCCGTAGGGGCGACGATCCCGTGGTCCATCAAGTCGACCACATTCAATTTTTCTGCAGGCATTACGTTTGGGGAGTTGGAGTTGCGAAGGCTAAGCCCTCGGTTGCCAATTTTTTGCAATAGAGCCCACCTTCGCCTCAAGCTCGAGACCTGTAACTAAATCGTAAATATCCGGACACCAGTAACTTTCATCAAAACACATTGGGGAGTAATCCTCATTCGTTCATGCAAATTGCCTGCATCCCTGGGCGTCTCGCGTCCGCTTCGGATATATAATTTACCATATTCTCCCGGCGTGCTCCGCCAGTCCGGTTGCCCCTGTTTTTCATCATGTCGCCTTGTCTTCACCTTCCTTCGTTTCGCCGCTCAATTGCCTCCACTCGTCTTCATCCGCTCCGCCACCTGCGCCGCGTCGCCACCACCGTCGCCCTTGCCGCTGGCGGCGTTGCCAGCACCATCGCCGCGCCCGTGGCGGATGCCCCGGCGGTGAAAGCCGCGCTGGAGTTCATCGCCCGCAACGAACCCGCCGTGATCGCGGAGCAGATTCGATTGTGCGAAATCCCGGCGCCGCCCTTTGCCGAGACCGAACGCGCCACCTACTACGCCGGCAAATTCCGCGAACTCGGCCTGCAGGACGTGCGCATCGACACCGAAGGCAACGTGCTCGGGGTGCGCCCGGGCCGCGATCCGGACAACATCCTGGTGTTCTCCGCCCACCTCGACACCGTCTTCCCGGCCGGGACCGATGTCACCGTGCGCCGCGAAGGCACGACGCTTTACGCGCCCGGCATTTCGGATGATTGCCGCGGCCTCGCCGTCGTCATCGGCGTCATCGAAGCGCTCAACGCCGCCGACATCACCACCGACGGCACGGTCATCTTTGTCGGCACCGTTGGTGAGGAAGGCCTCGGCGACCTGCGCGGCGTGCGTCACCTCTTCGAAAAGGAACTCGCGGGCAAAATCGACAGCTTCATTTCGATGGACGGCACGGGCCTGCACGCCACCACCGGCGCGGTCGGCAGTCATCGTTACGAGGTCACCTTCAGCGCCGCCGGCGGCCACAGCTACGGCGCCTTCGGGCAGGTCAATCCCATCCACGCCCTCGGCCGCGCCATTGCCAAGATTTCCGCCTTCGAAATGGCCGCCGAGCCCAAGGCCACCTTCAACGTCGGCATGATCGGCGGCGGCACATCGGTAAACTCCATCGCCCGCACCGCCTCGTTCCAGATCGACATGCGTTCACCCAGCGCGGCCGCCCTGGAAAACACCGACGCGCTGTTTCGCGCCGCGGTCGCCGCCGCGGTCGAAGAGGAAAACGAATTCTGGAAAACGCACGCCCACAGCCCGGCCGCCCGCGCGGTCAACGCCGCCTCACCGGTCGTGGCCGACATCAAACAGGTCGGCCTGCGTCCGACCGGCGACGTGCCCGCCGATTCCCCCATCATCGCCGCCGTTCGCCGCGCCAATGCCAGCATGGGCGTGGAGGATCGTTTCGGATCGAGCAGCACCGATTCCAACATCCCGATCAGTCTCGGCGTGCCCGCCGTCACGCTCGGCGGCGGCGGCCGCGGCGCCGGCGCCCACGCGCTCGACGAAAAATTCGACACCACCGACAGCCACCTCGGCACCCAGCGCGCGCTGTTGACCCTGCTCGAAATCGTCTCCCTCGCCCCCTGACCCTAGTCCCCTACTCATTCTCGTTCTCGTTCTCAAAACTAACGGGGCGAAACGTTCTGAAATCAGAATTCGAGAAAGAGAACGAGTAAGAGAACGAGAACGATTTTTTAACCGCCGTAGGGTGAAGGCCAGCGGGTCAGGAAGGCGGCCTGGGCTTCCTTGTCCGGGATGCGCACCCGCCATTCGTCCTCCATCCAGTGCGACGGAAACGCCGCGTCGAGTTGCTCCACTTCCACCCGCTCCGCCTCCACCCGAAAATACGCCCGCCATGCGCCGCAACCGATTTCCAGCCGCCCGTCATGACGTTTGCGGATGCGACGGGTGCGGTGCGGACGGGGATCGCGCGCCAGCACGGCAAAAACATGCGGCCGGAAATCGATGCCCCAGTGGCTGGACAACCATTCGGCCTGCTCCTCGGCCAA
>CBINJL010000123.1:0-7469 GCA_966250925.1 uncultured Opitutus sp.
GTGAGGCGACCCGGCGGTCGCGGGGCGGTCGTCGGCGAGCGACGACTCTACAGACGACAATCGAGCCAAAGTATTGCCCCACGAAATACACGAAATGACACGAAACCAGCAGGAGCCGATTATGAACCGCGAACTTCGCCGTGAATCCGGGAGGAACATTTCTCCAGTAAATCCTTTTCGTGTGTTTTCGTGTGTTTCGTGGGCCCTCATTTCCGCCGGCATCGCCTCCGCTGCGCCGGTGGTGTTGAACCCCGACGACTTTGCGCGGCATGCCGCCCACTTTGCCGCGACCGATGAGGAAACGGTGGTCAATCTCGTGCCCGATACGGAGGCGTGGGACTGGATGCGCGAACGGGTGCCGCTCTTCACCTGCAGCGATGCCGACGTGGAGGAAATTTATTGGTATCGCTGGTGGGCGTTGCGCAAGCAGCTCAAGCGCGACGAGGCGTCGGGCCAGCGCGTGTTCACCGAGTTCATCACCAAACCGCAGCCGGTCAGCAGCGCCCTCGGCCATCACCTGATGGAAGGCCGCTGGCTGCGCGATCAGGCGCCCTATGACGAGACTGTGCTGTATTGGCTGCGCGGTGACAACGGCGCGCCGCAGCCCCACCTCCACAAATATTCGCAATGGCTGCAGCACGCGTTGTGGTCGCGCTGGCTCGTCACCCAGGACACGCCCCGGCTCACCGCTTTGCTCGACGAATTGCTGGCGGACTACGCGCGTTGGGAGGAAACCAACGGTCGCGCCGACGGCTTGTTTTGGCAGGCCGACGTCTGGGACGCGATGGAGGAGTCGCTCAGCGGCGGACGCCGGGTGAAAAACGTGCGCCCGACCATCAGCGTTTACATGGCGGGAAATCTCGCCGCGTTGGCAGAGATCGCGCGGCTCGCCGGACGCGAAGCGCAGGCGGCGGAATTGGCCGCCAAGGCGACAAAGTTGCGGGCGCAGGTGGTCACGACCTTGTGGGATGAAGAGCGGCAGTTCTTCACCTCACTTACGGAAGACTTGGAACGCATTTCGGTGCGTGAGCAGATCGGTTTTATTCCGTGGTATTTCGGCCTGCCGGCGCCGGAGCGCGGCTACGAACGGGCCTGGACGCAGTTGACCGATCCGGAGGGATTTTGGGCGTCGTATGGCATCACCACGGCGGAGCGGCGCGATCCGCGTTTTCGTTCGCACAGCGTCGGCACTTGCGAGTGGGACGGCGCGGTCTGGCCGTTTGCGACCTCGCAGACCCTGACCGCGTTGGCCAACGTGTTGCGCGATTACCCGCAGGATAGTGTGACGCGTGAAGATTACTTCGACGCCTTCGTCACCTACGCGCGTTCGCACCGTTACGACGGTGACGCCTACATCGGCGAATATCTCGACGAAACCACCGGCCAGTGGCTCAAGGGCCGCCACCCGCGCAGTTATTGGTATAACCATTCCACCTTCGCGGATCTTCTCATCGGCGGCGTGGTCGGACTGCGTCCCCGTGCCGACAACATTTTGGAAATCGATCCGCTTCTGCCGGACGGCGCCTGGCGCTGGTTCTGCCTCGACAACGTGCGTTATCACGGGCGCGACATCACCATCCTGTGGGATCACGACGGCACGCGTTTTGGTCGCGGCACAGGTCTGCGCGTCTGGGTTGACGGCGTCGAAGTCGCCCACGCCGAAACGCTGCAAACGCTGGAGGTGAAGTTGTGAAGCGTCTGCGTTGGGCTGTTGCCGCATGGGTCGGTTCGACGTTGTCGGCCGAGCAGGTGCCGCCGCCGGTTTCGCTCGGCCAGGACGGTCGCCTCGATTACGTCGTCACGGCCAACGGCGATCGGGTGCCCGACTTTTCGCATGCGGGTTATCGCGGCGGCGGTGTGCCGATTCCTTTCATTGCGTCGCGCCTCGAAGTGGCGCCGGTCGCGGGCGACGACGGCGCGCGCATCCAGGCCGCGCTCGATTGGCTGGCGGAACAACCCGCCGATGCCTCCGGGCACCGCGGCGCGGTGAAACTGACCGCCGGTCGTTACGAGATTGCCGGGCAACTCAAACTCCGCGCCAGCGGCATCGTGCTGCGCGGCGCGGGCAACGGTGAAGACGGCACCGTGCTGGTTGCCACCGGCACGGATCGCCGCGCGCTGATCGAAGTCGTCGGCACCCTGCAACGCACTGCCCTCGGTGAAACACTTGCGGTGGTTGATGACACCGTGCCGGTGGGCGCCACACAGCTCACTCTCGCCAACACCACCGGTCTGGTGGTCGGACAACGGCTCGACATCGAGCGCCCGAGTCCGGCCGAATGGATCGCCTTTCTCGGCATGGATGTCGCTCCCGCGCGCCAGCCCTACAATTGGAAAGCGGGGAAGTTTAACCTGCACTGGGATCGCACCATCGCCGCCATCGACGGCAACACGGTCACGCTTGATGCGCCGCTGACCACCGCGTTGGAAAAACGCTGGGGCGGCGGCAAGGTGCAGGCGTATGAAGAATCCGGTTACGTTAGCGATGTGGGCATTGAAAACCTGCGTTGTGAATCGGCGTTTGATCCGGCCAATCCGCACGACGAACAGCACGCCTGGAATGCCATCGACCTGCACGCTGTGCGCGACGGCTGGGTGAGCGACGTGGTAGGCGTCCATTTCGCCGGCAGCGTGGTGCAGGTCGGCGCCAAGGTGGAGCGGGTGACGGTGCAGGACTGCGCGTCGCTCGCGCCGGTTTCGGAGTTGGCCGGCTATCGCCGCCTCGCGTTTCACAGCCGCGGTCAGCAGACGCTGTTCCTGCGCTGCACGACGGAGGACGGACTCAATGATTTCACGGTCGGTTACCAGACCGGCGGACCGAATGTGTTTCTCGATTGTCGCGCCGTCGACACCCAGGGCTGGAGCGGTTCGATCGGCAGTTGGTCCTCCGGGCTGCTGTTTGACGGCGTTTCCGTCGACGGTGGCATGCTGCGTATTGATAATCTGGAGACATGGAACCAGGGCGTGGGTTGGGCCGCGGCCAATTCCATGATCTGGGACAGCGAAGCCGGCGTGATTGTCAGCCGCGTCCCGCCCGGCGCGAACAATTGGGCGGTGGGCGTGTGGGGACAGTTTGTCGGCGACGGGGCGTGGAGCCAGAGCAACGAGTTTCCGCGGCCGCGTTCACTTTATCGGGCGCAACTGGCCGAGCGCGCCGGAGCGGACGCACTGGCGGCGCTCGAACCGCGGGACTACGTTGAACATACCTTGGCGGCGATTCCGCCAGTGGAAAACGTGGTCGGCGATCTTGCGGCGCGTCTGCAACCCGCGCCGGAACCGGCCGGCCATCCGCTCACGTTGCGCGACGGCGTGCTGTGGGTCGGTGACGAAAAACTCAGCGGCCGTTGGACGAGCGGTGCGTGGTGGTTGGGGCGGATGGAACCGGCGCGGGCCAGCGAATTCGGTCCGGCGATCACACGGTTTGCGCCCGGTCGCACCGGCACGGGGCTGACTGATGAAATTCCGGCCGTGGCCGATCGGATGGAGCGCGAAGGCATCGTCGCCTTCCGCCATCACTACGGGCTCTGGCATGATCGGCGGCGGATCGATCATCAGATGATTCGTCGCCCCGATGCCGACGTGTGGCCGCCGTTTTTCGAACAGCCCTTTGCGCGCAGTGGCGTAGGCCGCGCCTGGGACGGTCTCAGTCGCTACGATCTCACCCGCTACAATCCGTGGTATTTCGCGCGCCTGCGGAGTTTCGCCGCCGAGGCGCGGCGGCGCGGCCTGGTGCTGATCAACGAAATGTATTTTCAGCACAACATCATCGAGTCGGGCGGGCACTGGGTCGATTCGCCGTGGCGTCCGGTCAACAACCTCAACGACACGCACCGCCAGTTCCCCGAGCCGCCGCCATTTGACGGTGACACGATCAAGATGGCCGACGCGTTTTACGACCTTTCCGATCCCGCTTATCGCGAACTGCACCGGGCCTACATTCGCCAATGCCTCGCCAATCTCGCCGACGAGCCGAACGTGATTCACACCCTTTCGGCCGAAAACACCGGACCGCGGCACTTCATGGAATTCTGGATCGATGTGATCGCGGAATGGGAGCGCGAGACGGGGCGGCGTCCGCTCATCGCCCTGAGCGCGACCAAGGATGTGCAGGACGCCATCCTCGCCGATCCGGCGCGCGCGGCGGTGGTCGACGTGATCGATTTCAGCTACTGGTTCCGCACGCCGAAGGGCGATGAGTTCGCGCCGCCCGGCGGCATCTCGCTCGCGCCGCGCCAGAACCTGCGCAAGTGGAAAGGCGGCCGACCCAGCGCCGCCTCCATCGCCGCGATGGCGGCCGACTACCGCGCGCGTTTTCCGGAAAAAGCCATCATCACCAGTCTCGATGAAGCGGCCGATATCCAGCCCTGAACTTTTGCGCGCTCTCCAACCTCCTTTTGCATGAAACGTTACCTTCTCGTCTTTGCCCTCCTGCTTCCGCTGATCGTCCGGGCCGCGCCGCCAACGGTCGAGTGTTGGGGTGTTTTTGAAATCGAACTTACCGGTCCGAGCTCAGGCAATCCGTTCGCGGAGGTGCGTTTCGAGGCGGACTTTACCGATGGTCATCGCACCGTGCTCGTGCCCGGCTTCTATGACGGCGATGGCGTTTACAGGATCCGCTTCAGTCCCGAAACGACCGGCGAGTGGCGCTACGAAACCAAGAGCAATCGCTGGGACCTCACCGGCAAACTTGGCAACTTCACCGTGACGCCGGCGAGGGCGGGAAATCACGGCCCCGTGCGCGTGTTCAACACCTACCACTTCGCCTACGCCGACGGCACGCCCTACAAGCAGGTTGGCACCACCATCTACAACTGGATCGACGCGCCCGAGGCGGTGCAGGAGGAGACGCTGCGCACGCTCGCCGCCTCGCCATTCAACAAGGCGCGCATGCTCATCACCCAGCAGCCGACGTCGTATCAGGAAACGTTTGCCCCGCCGCGCTGGCCGTTCGTCGGCGAGCCGCCGCACGACTGGGATCTGACCCGCTTCAACCCGGAGTTTTTCCAACACTACGAGAAACGCATCGTGCAACTGCTCGAGCTCGGGATCGAGGCCGACCTGATCCTGCTCAATCCCTACGGCAAGTGGGGCTTCAACGCGATGGATGCGGCCGGCGACGAGCGTTACATTCGCTACGTCGTCGCCCGTTTTGGCGCCTACCGCAACGTGTGGTGGTCGCTCTGCAACGAGTTCGATTTCCTCCGCACCAAGACCGACGCGGAATGGGATCGGCTCGGCGTGCTCGTCGCCGCCTGCGATCCGCATCAGCGCCTGCGCTCGATTCACAACGGCCATCGCATCTTTGACCAGACCAAGCCCTGGATCACGCACGTCTCGATGCAGAACGGCGCCGCCGTGGAGGAACCCGGCCGGGCCGAGATGTATCGCAGCGTCTGGCACAAGCCGATCGTGTATGATGAAGTCAAATACGAGGGCGACTCGCACTTCCGCTGGGGCAATCTCAGCGGCGAGGAAATGGTGCATCGTTTCTGGTGCGGCACCGTCGCCGGCACCTACGTCGGCCACGGCGATTATTTCTTCACCCAGGTGGAGGACACCTGGACGTCCTTTGGCGGTAAACTGACCGGCACCAGCACGCCGCGGCTGGCGTTTCTGCGCGAGATTCTGGAAGCGAGTCCGGCGGAAGGCATCGATCCGATCGACAAGTGGCAGGACCCGGACACCGGCGGCGTGCCCGGACTGTATTACCTGACCTATTTCGGACACGACGCGCCGACTGAATGGACGTTTAAACTCTACAAAAACGGCGTGACCGACGGCCAGCGTTACACCGTCGAGGTCATCGACACCTGGGCCATGACGATCACGCCGGTCGAAGGCGAGTTCGTGGCGGAGAAACTCGACAACTACCACTACGTCGCCGCCGGCGGCCGCACGGTGAAACTGCCCGGCAAGCCCGGCATCGCGGTCCGCGTGCGTCGTCTCGGCGACGACGGCAAACCCACCACCCGCCTGATCCCCATCGATTAACATGACTACGAAACTTTTGAAAAGGGATCACGGTGCGGTTGTAGGGTCGTCGCTCGTCGACGACCGGTTGCGGCGGAGTGAGCCCACGGACCACACGGAAGGCACGGTAATGGTGGGAACCACGAAAAACACGAAACTGAACCACGGTGCCCGTGTAGGGTCGTCGTTTGTCGACGACCGGTTGCGGTGGAGTGGTGGGTTGGGTGAAGCGATTCTGCGATTGAGCGACGGTCGTCGGCGAGCGACGACCCTACAAGCAGGCCCCTGTGCGGCGTTTGAGCTCACGAAATACCCGAAGATGAATCGCAGCGGATGGGTAGCGGCGCCCCTACGGGTTGCGCTGATGGTGTTCGGTTTGCTCGTGGGCGGCGGCGCGGTTCGCGCCGAAACCCCCGAACTGCCGGAAACCTGTTACCTCTTCGCCTACTTTTACCATGACCGCGAAGGCGAGGGCTTTCGCCTCGCGTGGAGCGCCGACGGCTACGCGTTCGAAATGCTCAACAACGGGCGCAGTTTTCTCACGCCGACGGCGGGCGAAAACAAATTGATGCGCGATCCGTCGCTCTATCGCGATGCGGATGGTCTGTTTCATCTCGTCTGGACCACGGGCTGGACGGGCAAGACGGTCGGCTACGCGTCGTCGCGTGATCTGATCACCTGGTCGGAGCAGAAAACCCTGCCAGTGATGGCGCACGAACCGGAGGCGCAGAACTGCTGGGCGCCGGAAATTCTCTGGGTGGCGGAGGAGGAGCACTTCCTCATTCACTGGTCCACCACCATCCTCGGCCGCTATCCGGAAACCGCGATGTCCAACCGCCGCCCCGAGCGCAATCATCGTATCTACGGCACCACTACCACCGACTTCGAAACGTTCACGCCCACGCAGCTCATTTACGACAACGGCTACAACGTCATCGATGCGAACTACATTCCGGCCGATGACGGCAGCGGCGACTGGCTGATGTTTGTGAAGGACGAAACCCTGTCGCCGGTGACGCAGAAAAACATCCGTCTCGTGCGCGGCCGTTCGACGCTCGGCCCGTGGGATGCACAAACGCCCCGACTCACCGGCGACTACTGGGCCGAAGGTCCGGCGGCGATCAAGGTGGGCGACGAATACCGCGTCTATTTCGACAAGCACATGCTCAACGCCATCGGCATGGTCCGCTCCACCGATCTGGTGCACTGGGAAGATGTGAGCGACCGCATCATCATGCCGGCCGATGCGCGCCACGGCTGCATCGTCGCGGTCGAACGCGACGTGGTGGAACGCCTGCTGGCCATGGCGAAGGCCGACGCACGATGAAGCCTCCAGCCGCCCATCTTCCCACCCGGCAGCATTTCCGGGTAGCCCGCCCTGGGAGGGGCGGGATGATCCCTGCGCTCCCGCGCAGGGCTACGGAGAAGGCGGTGGAGTGGGTAAGCGGTCGGGTAGCCCGCCCCGGGAGGGGCGGGACCATCCCTGCGCTCCCGCGCAG
>CBINJL010000124.1:0-7468 GCA_966250925.1 uncultured Opitutus sp.
CCTCACCTTCTGCCGCACCGCCGCCGCCTGGCTCCCGCGCCTTCCGCCAGCCACGGGCCTGCGTCTCAACGCCGTGCTGGAACCCCACGCCGAACACGGCGCCGAGGTCGCACTCAACCTGCAGGCCGATCGCCTGCAGATTGACCTGCCAACCAGCCCGACACCCCGCCCGCCGGTGCTGCTCGAAGCCGTGTCGCTCTCCACCCGCCTCGGCCTGTTCGCACCGGCGCGGCCAACCACGATCACGGTCGAACTCGATCGCGTCGAACTGCCCGGCGGCATCAGCGTCCACCAGCTCCACTCCCGACTGGAAGCGTTGGTGGGCCTAAACGAACGCCGTTTCCAACCGCGCCGGGTGGATGCGATGGCCGACCGGATCGAGCTGCCTGATCTGACTTTGGAACGTCCGCTCGTTCGTGCCGGTGTCGCGGCGCTGCCGCAGGTCCAAATCAATTTCCAAGCCGATGCGTTCGGACAAACGCTCGCCGCCCGCGCCGATCTCGACGTGTTGACCCGGGCCGGCCGCGTCACCGCCGACTACGCCGTGCCCGCCGCATTGCTGCCCGTCCTCGGCGCGCGTCTCGGCTTCGACGTGCCGGGTTTGCTCAGCTGGGAGCAGCCGCCCGCCCTCACGGTCGATCTCAATCTCGGTCCCGGCGGCCGGCCGCTGCGCGCCGAGGCGCGTTTTCGCACCGGCCCGGTGGTGGCGCGACAAGTGGCGCTCGACGCCACCGGAGCACATCTGACCTGGGACGGAAAACACGTGCGCGCCGACGACCTGTTGCTCGCCCGCGGCGCCAGCCTCGCCACCGGAAGTTATGAAATGGACACGGAATCGCTCGATTTCCGTTTCCTGCTGCGCGGGCGACTGCAACCCGCCGACATCGGCGGCTGGTTCAAAGACTGGTGGCCGCGGTTCTGGACCTCGTTCGAGTTCCCCGTTGACCCGCCCGACGCCCGGGTCGAAGTCAGCGGCCGTTGGAAGGCGCCGCTCGAAACCCGCGTCTGGGTGCAAGCCGCCGCCGACCAAGCCGTGGTGCGGCAGATTCCGTTGGAAAATCTTTATACGCGCATCTTTGTGCGACCGGGTTGGGCCGACGTGCTGGAGTTTTCCGGACAACGGCCTCCGGGGCCCGTCCGCGGCTCGTTTTCGCGGGCGTGGAAACTGCCGGACGGACGCCGCTGGACCGCGTTCGAGGTCCATGCCGAAGGCACCAGCGATCTGGCGCCGCTGCCGTTGCTGCTCGGCGAGGTGGGTGAACGCATCGCCGCGCCACTGGAGTTGACCGAGCCCATCGCGGTGCGGATCGACGGGCGGATCGAACGCGAGGATCTCGGCGCGCCGATTACCTCCGACATTTTGGTTTTCGGTCACGGCACCGGCGACTGGCGCTTCAAGGACTTCCCGCTGCACGACGTCGATTTCCGGGCCCACTACACCAACGACCAGTTGTTGATCGCCCCTTTCAGCGCCAATGTCGCGCGTGGCGCGTTGAGCGGCCGCATTGAGTTGCGCGGACCGGAAACGGACCGGCGCCTCGCCTTCGATCTCGATCTGGCCGACGCCCATCTGGGCGAAAGCATCCGCACCGTCGAAGCGTGGAATGCCCGCCGCAAAAACGACCCGCTCAAACCGGAAAGCACGTTTCAACAGCGCATCGCCAACGGCGCCCTCGACCTGTCGCTCACCGCCGAAGGTCCGCTCGACAACCCGCTCGGCCTGCAGGGCGCGGGCAACGTGGCGATCGAAAACGCCAATCTCGGGGAACTGAAATTGCTGGGCATCCTGTCGACCATGCTCGACGCCACCCTGCTCAACTTCTCAACCCTGCAGCTCGACAGCGCCGTCGGCGAATTCGCGTTGCGCGGCCCCGTGCTCGATTTCGGGGCGGTCAAGGTCACCGGGCGGCGCGGCGCGCTCGACGCCCACGGCCGTTATTCACTGGCTACCCACACCCTCGATTTCCAAACCCGCGTGCGGCCTTTCGACGGGTCGGGGTCGCTGCTCGACGCCGTGTTCACCCCGCTCAGCAACGTGCTCGAAGTGAAACTGACCGGGGAACTCTCCGATCCCGAGTGGACGTTTGTCTACGGCCCCATCAATCTGCTGCGTTCGCTTTCAGGCGAAAAATCGCCTCCCGCCGAGACGCCGCAAACGCCGACGCCCACGCCGCAGTCCCGTTCCGATTCCGTGGTCCCCGCAGTCCCCGAGCCGGCACCGACTCCGTAGATTCCCCCAGACTCGCCGCCGCAAACAACATTGCCCTGCCCCCGGTTGTCTTAAAAATGGGGACAATTCCCTAATGGTCAGCTTGCTGAATTCGCCCAATGACGTATGGCCCAAGCGGGTGTGTCTCGCCTTGGCCGCGCTGGTGGTTCTGGCCATGTTTATCCCGTTGATCGGCTGGATCTTCGAAATTCAGTCGCTCATCGAATTACGCGCCTACTCGGAGCCGATCAAAGCCAACACCGTCATCGGTGCCTTTCTCCTCGGCGTGGTGCTTCTCGGCGTCGAGCTCGGCAATCGCCGCCTGGCGTGGCTCGCGGTCGTGCCCGCCCTCATCGGCGCACTGACGCTGTTTCAGGATCTGACCGGGGAAAACCTGGGCATCGACCAACTCTTCTTTCGCTACTTCATCAGCGACGCCGGGCCGCATCCGGGCCGGATGACACAACCCATCGCGATCAGCCTGCTGTTGTCGGGCATCATGCTGACCACCCTCGCGGTGCCACGATTGAGCCAGCGCCACACCCTGCTGCTCGCCCTCGTCGCCTCCGCCATCATTTCGATCGGATCAGCCACCCTGCTCGGCTACGCGCTCGATCTCAATGCCATCTACCTGTGGGGCTTCGACAGCGCGACGTCACCGATTGCCGCCATCGCCATCTCACTGGTCGGCATCGCCATCCTCGCCCGCGCCTGGCGCGAACACACCTTGGCCGAGGCCGGGGCGCCCTCCTGGCTGCCGTTGCCCGTCGTGGTCGGCTCGGCCACGCTCACCGTCATCCTCTACCTCGGCCTGCATGAACAGGAAATCGTGCGGCTGCACGAAGCG
Organism: uncultured Opitutus sp.; assembly: GCA_966250925.1. Taxonomy (GTDB): domain Bacteria; phylum Verrucomicrobiota; class Verrucomicrobiia; order Opitutales; family Opitutaceae; genus Actomonas. The sequence goes on from CBINJL010000124.1 coordinate 3,057, forward strand.
ACCAAACGCTCCGCCTACAGCCTCGGCGCCGCGCTCCAGACCGAGATGCGCAACCAAAGCGAGGAACTCTATCGCTTCGCCCAGGAATGGGCCGATCCCGCCAAAACCGCCGTGGTGCGCGGCGTGGAAGCGGAGAGCTTTCTGCAAAGCAACCCGGGCGGCCAGGTCATCGCCCTGGTTGATGCCACCTCCGCCCACAGCGCGCTCGAAACCTATCCGCTGACCGGCAACGAACACCTCCTGCACCTGCCGCATGGCGAGGACCCCGCGCGCGTGGCCACCCTCAATCGCGCGCTGGCCCCTCCCCGCGGCCCCGCGGTTTCCGGCACCGTCGACGTGCCCGGCTACGGCGCCGGATATGCGGTTTACGTCCCGCTCGAACGCAACGATACGCTCTGGGGCTTCCTCGCCGCCGACTTCGTTTACAATCGCGTGATCGGTCAACTGATCGCCCGCGACGACAACCTGCGCTCCGACTACCTCACCCGCATCGCCATCGCCGGCACGCCGATCTACGACAACACCGGCGTGCTCGGCGCGATGGATGCGTTGCTCGATGCCCGCGGCGGCATCGACGTGGTGGAGACGATCTACGGCCGCCGCATCCGCTTCACCCTCGTCAGCACCGCCGAAGCGTTTTCCCGCGATCGGCGCAATCTGCCCGAACTGGCCTTCGCCGCCGGTCTCGGTATCACCCTGCTACTCGGCCTGTCCGTCCGTCTCGCCCGCACGGCCTATACTTCACTGCGGACCGCCGAGCTTTCGAATCGCCGCCTCGTCGCCGAAAACGAGGAACGTCGCCGCGTCGAGGCGATGTTGAAGGTGTCCGATGAGCGCCTGCGTCTCGCCCTCGATTCCACCCAGATCGGCATCTTCGAATGGAGCCTCCCTTCCAACCAGCTCTACTACAGTCCGGGCCTGTGGAACATGCTCGACTACGAGCTGGGCGACGTCGCCAACACTCCCGGCGCCTGGACCGCCCTGATCCACGAGGATGACCTGCCCGGCTACAAGGCCGCGGTGGAACGCCAGCTCGCCGGCGATGAAACCTTCATCGATCCCGAATACCGTCTGCGCACCGGCAAGGGCCAGTGGCGCTGGATTTATTCCCGTTCCAAAACCGTCGCCCGCGCCCCCAGTGGCGCCCCGCAACGCATCATCGGCACGCTCCAGGACATCACCGAACGCAAGGTCGCCGAGGCCGCCCTGCGCGAATCCCAGGCCGCCACCCGCAAACTCTCGCTCGTCGCCTCCCGCACCGACAACTTGGTCATCATCACCTCGCCGCGCGGCCAGGTGGAGTGGGTCAACGAGAGTTTCACCCGCGTGATGGAATACGACCTGGAAGAGATACGCGGACTCAACCCCGACACCTTCATGGGCGGTCCCGACACCAAACCGCGCACCATCCGTCGTATCCGCGCCGCCATGACACGCGGCGTCGGCGTCACCACCGACCTCGTCACCTACTCCAAGTCCGGCCGCAAATACCACGTCCACCTTGAGGTCCAGCCCGTCCGCAACGAACACGGCCAGGTCGAGACCTTCATCGCCATCCTCGCCGACATCACCATCCGCGTCGAAACCGAGCACGCCCTCCGCCGCGCCAAGACCGAGGCCGACCACGCTTCCCGCGCCAAGTCGGAATTCCTGGCCTCCATGTCGCACGAAATCCGCACGCCGATGAATGGCGTGATCGGCATGACCAGCCTGTTGATGGACACCCGCCTCGACCCCGAGCAACGCGACTTCGTCAACACCATCCGCACTTCCGGCGAAGCGTTGCTCACCATCATCAACGACATTCTCGACTTCTCCAAAATCGAGTCGGGCAAGATGGAACTCGAGCACCTGCCCTTCGACCTCCACACCACCATCGAGGAGGCACTCGACCTCTTTGCCATGCAGGCCGCCGCCAAGAACCTCGATCTCGCCTACCACGTGGCCGACGACGTGCCGGCCTGGGTCATGGGCGACATCACCCGCCTGCGCCAGGTGCTGGTCAACCTGGTCAACAACGCCGTCAAATTCACCGCTTCCGGCAGCATCACCATTTCCGTCTCGCGTCAGGACCGGCCGCTGCTCGGCATCGACGAGAACCGCCTGCTGCTCGAATTTGTGGTGCGCGACACCGGCATCGGCATTCCCCAGGAACGCATCGATCGTCTCTTCAAGCCATTCAGCCAGGTCGATTCCTCCACCACCCGCAAATTCGGCGGCACCGGCCTCGGCCTCGCCATCTGCCATCGGCTCACCCAGCTCATGGGCGGCGGTATCCACGTCGAAAGCGATCTCGGCGAAGGCTCGCGCTTCATCTTCACCCTCCGCACCGAAGCCGCCCATCCCATCAACGACGAACCGTTGCCCGCCGTGCCGCCCGCCCTCCTCGGCCGCACCATCCTCGGTCTCGAAGACAACGAGATCGGCCAGGCGCGCCTCGCCACGTTCTTCAAATCCTGGAAACTCGCCTACACCGGCGCCACCACGGTCGACGCCGCCCTCGCGGCCCTCCGCCAGAATCCGCCCCTCGTCCTGCTCGACGACGACCTGCTCCAGCACCACGGCGGCGGCCAACTCCGTGCCACCATTGAGGAAGGCTGCATCCCGACCCTGCTCCTGCTCACCCCCGGCCGCGGCGCGACCAACCCGCCGTTCAAGCGGCCCGATCACATCGTCACCCTCAACAAGCCGCTCAAAACCAGCACCCTGCTGCGCGGCGTGCACGCCCTCTTCCGTCCCAAGTCCGAAACCATCGGCCACGCCGAACCGACCACGCCCGCCAAACGCCGCATCCTCGGCGAAGAACTCCCGCTCGACGTCCTGCTGGTCGAAGACAACACCGTTAATCAAAAGGTCGCCCTGCGTTTCCTCGAACGCCTCGGCTACCGCGCCGATGCCGTTGGCAACGGTCTCGAAGCCGTCGCCGCCGTCGAAGCCCGCCGCTTCGATCTCGTGCTCATGGACCTGCAGATGCCGGAAATGGACGGCTTCGAAGCCTCCCGCGAAATCCGCCGCCGTTTCCCTACCGAACATCAGCCCAAGATCGTCGCCCTCACCGCCAATGCCCTGCAGGGCGACCGTGATGTCTGCCTCGAAGCCGGCATGGACGACTACATCACCAAGCCGGTGAAGCTGCATGAACTGAGCGAAGTCATCCGCCGCCAATTCGCCGACCGCACCGAGGAAAGCTCCCTCCCCACCTCGGGAGCCTGAGCTCTTTCTCTTTATTCTTTCTCTTAATCTTTCTCCCCGCCCCCCTCATTCTCGTTCTCGTTCTCTTACTCGTTCTCTTACTCGTTCTCGAAAAAAAAACGGCGCCTCCGAAGCCGGACTGCCCGATCTGACCCCCAACGGCCTCCGCGGCCAGCGAAAGAGAAAGATTAAGATAAAGAATAAAGAGAAAGAGGGCTCCGCGCCGAGATCCGTGCCCCACGAACCGCCGACCGCCGCTGCCGAGAACGAGAACGATTTTGGGGGCCGAAACGGGCCCGTTTGCTCAACATTTATCAGCGATTGTTTTCCGTTAAATGTTGCATACTATTCCATTCGCCGCTCCGGAAAACATCCGCCCCTTCTGTTTCTTTCTCCCTGGCCCCCTCCCCTCCCATGCGTCGTCACGCTCACGGTCCCTCTCTCGGCCACATTGCCGAACAAGCCGGCGTTTCCCGCGCCGCCGTTTCCATGGCCCTGCGCAACCATCCGCGCATCCCCGCCCCCACCCGCGAACGCATCAAGGCCATCGCCCAGGAACTCGGCTGGAAACCCAATCCGCTGCTGGCCGAGGCCATGAGCGCGATCCGCGCCGGTCAACCCAGCGCCGATCGCATCACCCTCGCCTGGATTTCAACCGACGCCGTGCGCGATGGTTGGCGCGAGAGTCCGTTCAACCGCCGCTGTTTCGCCGGCGCCTACGAGCGGGCCGAAAACGCCGGCTATCGCCTCGATCAATTCTGGCTGGGTGATGCCGATGGCAACGCCGCCCGCCTGAGCGACATCCTCTACAACCGCGGCATCGTCGGCGTCATCATCGGTCCGTTTCACGACCGCGGCCGCATCGACCTGAAGTGGGAACGTTTCGCCGCCGCCACCTTCGCCCACACCCTCGTCGCTCCGCGCCTCCACACCTCCAGCGACAACTACGTCGCCAGCGCCCGCACCTGCGTCGCCCGCCTCCATGCCGTCGGCCGCCGCCGCATCGGGCTCGCCCTCGCCGCCCGACTCGATCACCGCGTCGCCGACCAATGGACCGCCGGTTACCTGCTGGAAACCTTCGAGGAGGAAGTCGCCGACCCGAAACTGCTGCATCGCCCCGATGACATCGACGAGGCCGAGTTCATTCGCTGGGTCAAACGCGCCAAACCCGACGCCATCGTCAGCACCGAAAAACGCATCCCCACCTGGCTCGCCACCGC
>CBINJL010000125.1:0-7439 GCA_966250925.1 uncultured Opitutus sp.
TCGCCGTCGTCGCCGGGGGGCCGCGCATCACCCGCGCCGCCGCCGACCGCGTGCTTCGCGAAGGCATGGCCGTGCTCGGCGTGCCGTGGTGGCGCCGCAGCATCATCCATCGCGCCGTGCGTCTCGGCGGCTGGCTCCCCTGGCGCCGGGCTGCACGGGCGCTCGCCCAGAATCCCAACCCACTCACCGGCACCCCCGCCCCGTGACCATCGCCTCCGAACGTATCATGAAAACCAATACACTCGCCCGCCTCCTCTCCGGCCTCGTCGCCATCGCCCTGCTCGCCCTCGCCACGGGTTGCAGCGTCTTCACCGGCGCCAACACCGCCATCACCTACGAGAAAACCACCGCCACCGGCGACGTGGTGAAGGCAACCTACAAGTCGCCCAAAGAGCAGAAGGGCACGCTGCGCATCAACCCCGAGACCGGCGAAGTCGTTGCCGAGATCAACGCCACGCACAACGCCGACCTCGCCGCCGGAGCCGCCACCGTGATGAGCGAAGCCAACAAAGCCATCGCCGAAGCCGCCGGCCGCCTCGTCGACAAAATCCCCACGCCCTGACCAGCCGCCCCGGTTTCAAGTCTCCGCCCTCCTCCTCCGCCTTCACTCCGTGACCCGTCCCACCAAGGAAAACATCAACAATGTCGCCGTGCTGCTCGGCATCATCTTGTCGATCTTCGCCATCCTCGGCGCGGGCTACGCTGTTGCGGCCTATCCGCACCGGCTCGATACCCTCGAACGCAACACCGTGCCGGAGCTGCGTGCGGAGCTGAAGCGGGATCTCCAACGCACTCAGGCCGAGGTCGATCTCCTGCGCAGCGTGCAGACGGCAAACCGCGAACTGCTCCTGCGCATCGACGAGCGCATCCAGCGCCTCCAGCTCGACGTGGGCGAGCTCAAGCGGCGGCAGTGATCGCTGCGCGAGGTGGCTCCCCTCGCTGGAGGGGTGTGAATTTATCGCCCAAAAACAAGCTAGGAGAATGCCTCCTGCTTCTGTCATATGGGGGCAATGCCCCAGCCCATCCCTATTGGCTGCCAGTCCTGTGTGGCCGGCACCCGCCGCGACGTAGAAAAGATCGTCGATATCGCTCGGCGAATTATGACTCCGGCTCAGTTTTCTCTTTTTGTTGACCAGGTGGCGGCTGCTGCTGAGCGGCTTCCACCGCCCGCTCCGCCTGCTCGAGCGCCTTACGGAAAATTGTGATGGTGGAAAGCGAGCCGTAGGCGGCAGCCTGCTCCTCGGAGAGGAGCGGTGTCCTTTCTTCCCCCAGCCAAATCGGCCAGCGCACCGCATCGGTCGCTTCGGTGTGGTCAACCCATGCATCGAGCAGGCGTCGGATAACTTCGGAGTCGTTTGTGCCGTATCGCTTGTGGATCGCATCAAGCCGCCGTCGCAGCCCAGTCGAGATGCGCATGTTAATTATGTGGGTGAGCTTCTCCACAAAAGGCATCCCGCCGACCAGACGTAAATTGTGCAACATAACCCTTGCCACACATGAATTACTTGTGTGACAAAGTTTACATGCCACCCGAAATATCCCCGATGGAGAAGGTAAGCGCCGCCCGGAGCGTGAACTTCCGCGCTGGCCCTACCCTCGTCGGCTTGATCGATCAGCTGGTCGAAGACACCGGCCGCAAGGAGGCCGATATCCTGCGCGATGGCCTCGCGGCGTTCTGGCCTGAGATCGCTGCGCTCAATCGCAACCTCGCCCGCAACGCTTCTCCCTCCGATGCCGCGCAAGTGCGCGGCTGGATCGATGCCTGTGCGTCCGCTCATTCGCTCGGCTTCGATCCGGGCGACCTCCTCCGCCAGGCGCTGCACAAGGAGATCCTGGCGGATGCCAAGCGGCAGGCGCAGCCGCCGCCGCCCGAGCTCGTAAGCACCGGCTGACGTGCCCGCCCCTCACGCTCTATCGACTCACCTGCGATGACCTCTGAACACCCGACTCCCTCCCCCGGCCCGCTGGCGCTGCTCCGCGCCCTCAATGGCCGCCAACTCCATCGCGAGCCCCGCTCGCTTGCTCATCAGCTCGCTGCTGGCCAGATCGATCGCGCGGCGCTCATCGCCGCCCGTGCGCACGCTGAGAGCCGCGCGATCGAAACCTCCCTCGAGCGCGGCAATCGCCTCCTGCATGAAGCCCTCACCGACGAGGCCACCCCCGGCGTAGTCGATGCCGGCGAAGCCCGGTTGCTCGCCGCGCACCTCGTCACCACCGCCACCCTCGCGGGGCGGCATACTCAAACCCTCACCCAATTATGAGCTCCGTTCCCATGTTCCCCCTGCAGGTGTCGGCCGTGCTGCTGGCCCTCGCCGGTCTCATCTACGCCGCAAGCTACGCCGCCGAAGTGCGCCGACGCTGGCTCATTTTCCGCAGCGACTATTGCCGCGGCATCGCCGCTCCCGCTCGCCCATGGAAGCGTTGACTCCTCTTCCGCAGCTCGTGCCGGTCGACCCGGATCAGATCCTCAAAGGGCATGCCGCCATCACGGCGGCGACCGGCCTGTCGTCCTACGACCTGTCCAGCATCAAGCATGCTGGCAACAGGTCCGGCGATTGCCCCTTCACCGGCCGGTGGACGACCAAGCGCCGCCTGCAAAAATGGATCGCGGCCCACCCCGAATTCAGCCCTTCGGCAGCGTGGAAGAAACACCCGCCAACGCCTCAAGGCACGGGTCCAGATCGTCTGCCCGCAACCGCTGATAAATCCGATGCACCTCGGCCGAAGCATGGCCGACGAATCGCCGCGCCTGCTGCTCGGGCACCCCGGCCCGCGCCAGCCGCGTGATCACCGTCACGCGCGTGCAGTGAAAACACAGATGCCCCAGCTTATGCTCCCGCCAAAACTTCCACCAGATGCGCGACGCGCCCTTGGGAATGGTGCAGATCGTCTCCGCCTTGGCCTCGCGCAGCGCGCCGACAAGGCCGCGCAGGCCGGGATGCAGGCGAGTGGTGAAGATGTTTTTCTGCCCCCGGCTCCCCTTCGCCGTGAAGGTGATCGTGCCTGCATCCAGATCAATGTCGCGCAGCGGCACGGCGGTTTCCGACAGGCGACACCCCTGATGGATCGCCACCTCAAACGCGTTGCTCATCCAGCGCAGAGGCAGGTCGAGCTCGCCCTCCCACTGGGCCAATCCGCGCCGGATCACGGCAATCTCCCCGTCGGAAATCTCTGGCTTGCGCTTCACCGGGTCGCGGCGCAGCCCCAATCGATCGGCGGGGTTGCGATCGATCCACCCCCGGCGCATCGCCTCGGTCAAAATCGCGCCCCACACCCGCAGCTCCACGAGCGCAGTATTGCGGGTGACGGCCCGGCCGCAGTCTGCGGACTGGCGCCAGCGGAAAAACGCCATCACCTCCGCATAACCAACTGCCGCGGGCGCGTTGATTTTGCGCTGCTGGCAGAACAGCAGAATCCAGGCAAACGCCGTCTTGTATCGCTCCAAAGTGCGGGGCGAGCGGGCAAACTTCTCCTCCAGCCAGGGCATCACCCAAACCTGCCAGGCGCGCTCATTGCCCCCGAAAGCCTTGGCCGCCGCCGCATCCCTTTTTGCTGCCATCTCGCGTGCGCGTTTCTCCGAAAGCGGATTATCGAGGCGAAAGCCCGTCGACTCATGGACGCGGCGCAACCGGCGTATGCAAAAATAGGATACATACCAGCACGGCCGGCCGGCGCGGATGTAGACGGATGATTTTTCCATGGCAGCAAAAGGCAGCAGATAAAGCCAGCAGCACCCAATAAAACGCAACTCACCCCAAGTAAGTCCAATGAAAACCATACCAGAACACTCTCCCCGGTTCGATTCCGGGTCTCGCCACCACCATTTGAAAACCGTCCAACCTTGGGCGGTTTTTTGTTTCAAGAGAAACGCCCGCCCGAATCCCGCAGCCCCGCTGCGCCGGCAAGTGTAACCATTATGGTTACACTCGCGGGGGCCGGGCAATGGAAAGCCCCGGCGCGGGGGGACCGCGGCCGGGGCTTGAAGCCGAATGGCGAAACGGATTGAGGCGAGGATCAGCGTTTGTCGTCTACCGGACCGAAGAACGCGCTGGTGTCCTCGTTGTCGTCGAACGCCTGCGAATCAGTCGGGACGTGGGCGATCACCTTGGTCTTTTGCGCGGCCTTGGCCGGTTTCTTGGCGAAGGACGCGCTCGGGCTGACGGTGCGGTGCTGGGCCGGACGGGAGGCACCGGGAGCGGCATCGTAGCCATCGAAACTGAGCGTTTGTTCGCGTTCGGCATCGGAGATGCCGGCGAGACGGCTGAGACGGGCGACGGCGTTGAGCATGACCTGCGACTGTTCGTTGAGTTCGGTCGCGGAGCTGGCGGTCTCTTCGGCGGCGGCGGCGTTGCCCTGCGTGACCTGATCCATTTCGGACACGGCACGCGACACCTGCTCGATGCCTTGGGTCTGCTCGCGGGACGCGGTCGCGATCTCGGCCACCAGTTGATCGACCTCCTTGGTCTTGCTGGTGATCTCAGCGAAGTGCTGGGCGAGTTGTTCGCTCAACTTCGCGCCCTGTTCGGAACGCTGGGTCGCATCGGAGATCTTGCCGGCAGTATCCTGGGCAGCCCGCACGGAGCGTTGGGCAAGCGCACGGACCTCGTCGGCGACGACCGCGAAACCGAGACCTGCTTCACCAGCGCGGGCGGCTTCCACCGCGGCGTTGAGGGCGAGGATGTTGGTCTGGAAGGCGATCTCGTCGATGGTCTTGATGATCTGCGAAATCTCGGAGCTGGACTGGCGCAGCGCGGCCATGGCGTTCTGCAACTGGCCCATGTCGCCGGCGCCGGCTTCGGCCGCGGTGCGGGCCTGAGCGGAGAGTTGTTTGGCGTGCTCGGCGTGGTCGGCATTGCGACGGGTCATGCCGGCAACTTCTTCCAATGACGCGCTGGATTCTTCCAGGGCGGCGGCCTGACGGGAGGCACCGGACGCGAGTTCGGACGACGCCGACGACATACGCTGCGAGGCGCTGGCAGTCATTTCGGCGCCGACGTTGAGCTTGTGGGAAAGATCGACGATGGGCTTGCGCACACTGCGACCGATCCACCAGGCACCGAAGATACCGCCGCCGATGCCGATGAGGCTGAGGGTGGCGAGGAAGATCTGCTGCTGGCCCTGGGTCGCCTGCGACTCTTCGCCGAGGATCTCGTTCTCCTTGAGCATGGACTCGCGGATACCGGCGACCTTCTTTTCAAAGGCGGCGCCGGCGGGCACCATGTTTTCATCCACCGTGGTGCGCTGGGAGTTGGCGTTTTCGACCTGACGGGCAAAGGCGGCGCGGGCACGCTTGCTGCCCTCGTCGAGCTTGGCGATGAGCGCCTTTTTCTCCGGCGAGGCGAGTGATGCGTCGAGGGCCTCGGCTTCGAGTTGATCGGCCAGCATGCCGGCGATCTGCTTGTCGAGCTGATCAAGCGCGCCGGTGACGCCGGTGACCTTGTCGGCCGCAGCGCGCAGGCGATAGCTGTTGGCGTTGGCGACCGCAGCGAAGTAGTGCTGCAAGCCGGTATTACCCCGGGCGGCGATGATCTGATCGCCGGAAGCCTGGGCCATTTCGATGATGGCTTCGAGATCGCGCTTGATGCCGTTGGCGACGGTCTCGAGTTCCTCGTCGACGATCGCGGCTTCCTCAGCCTTCAACTTCTTGAGCTGCTGAAACGAAGTGGCGAAGCGTTCAGCGAGAACAGATGCTTCCTCCAGCCCCTTGCGATCGGCGCCATCCGCGTGAGAAATCTCCGTTTCGAGGACTTGGTTGAAGTTGGTAAACGCCTCGTCGCAACGGGCGGCGGCGGCGGGCGTGGGATTCTGCATCCATTGCGAGACCTGCAGACGAAGATCCTTGATCGAGGCCTCCATCGAAGCGATGTCGCTCACCTGCCCGCCGCTTTGCAGGACGGTGCGCAGGGTGCCCCCGGCCTGGCTGACCACGAAGGCGGCGAGGCCGGCCACCACGGCGAAGAGGACGAGAACGATCGCGAAGCCGACCGCGATGCGCCGGCCGATAGTAGCGGAGATTTGGTTCATGTTCGGATTCGGGGTTGCAGACGGGAGAGGACCGTCGGAAGGGAAAGGATTAATCGGCGGAGAACTTCAGCGGCAGCGCGACCTTGGAACGGATGGCGCTGCCACCCTTCTTGGCGGGCTTGAAGCGCCAGTTTTTGACCGCTTCGACCGCGGGGGCTTCGAACTCGGCGTTGGTGGAGTTGCGCACCTCGACTTCGGAAACCTTGCCATCGACCTCGATCACCACGTTGACGACGACCATGCCGGAAACGCCATCGCGCTTGAGTTTGTCGGGATAGTCCGGCGGAGGCGTGCGCACCGGCACGGGCGGATCATCCGGCTTTTCAAAATCGTCGGCACGGAGAGCGCCGCCGAGAACCAGGGAGAGAAGGAGAACGGTGAGGATACGTGGGATCATAGCGCGTGAAGGACTTGCCACCCCCCATCGGCGCGCTGTCGCCAAATCTTAACCGCAGATTTTCAATTCCCGTGTAATAATTCTCATTTCCACAAGTCGGTCTCATTCATCGGTCTTTGTCGCATACGGTTGGCGACTCCCGATTGGCAAATCTCTCCCCCGTAGCCCTGCGTGGGAACGCAGGGACGGGAGAGCGTGCGCTCGCCGAATCTGTCCCGCCCCTCCCGGGGCGGGCTACGCGTCGTCGCGCGCGGGTTCTGCGTGCAGGGCGCGGGGGTGGTAGCCCTGCGCGGGAGCGCAGGGACGGGAGTGCGTTCGCTCGCCAATCTGTCCCGCCCCTCCCGGGGCGGGCTACTCGTCGTCGCGCGCGGGTTCTGCGTGCAGGGCGCGATGAATGGCGGAGGTGAGCGTCTCGGCCATCAGCGGTTTGCGCAACACATCGGCCAACCCCGCCTCGCGCAGATGATCGGGGGCGGCGATGTCGTCGTAGCCCGACATGAGCAGCACCGGAATGTCATTGCGAATGGCGCGGATGCGGCGGGCGAGATCGACGCCGGTGAGTCCGGGCATGGTCAGATCCGTCAGCACCAGATCGAAGGCCCGCGGATCGGCTTCGAACGCCGCCAACGCTTCGATCGGCTGCACAAACCCCTGCACCTCGTAACCGCTGCGTTTGAGCAACGCCCGCAGCCAGCCGACGATGGGTTTTTCGTCGTCGACGAGCAGTAGAGACTGGCCCTCGCCGCGCACGATGATGGGCTTGGCGGGCGGAGGCACGGCGGCTTCCTCGATCGGAAACGCGAGATAGAAACTCGATCCCCTGCCCTCTTCGCTCTCGACCAGCACGCCGCCGCTTTGCGCCTGCATGATGCCGTGCACGACCGCGAGCCCGAGTCCGGACCCTTTGCCGGTGGGCTTGGTGGTGAAGAACGGTTCAAAAATGCGATCGAGCATCGTCGTCGACATGCCTTCGCCATTGTCGCGCACCGCGATGCAAACGTAACGACCGGGCTGCAAG
>CBINJL010000126.1:0-7408 GCA_966250925.1 uncultured Opitutus sp.
TTCAGGCAAAGCCTGATCGCGGGCGCGGGCGGCGAAAAAGGGCAGACTGGCCGGCGTGTTGAGCGTGAAGGCGAGTTCGGCATAGGTCGGCGCATCGGTTGGCACCGCCTCGCCGAGACGGGCGAACAATTCCGCTTCCTTGCCGGTCGCGCCGATGCCCCAGGCGGCGAGCAGGGTGCGATCGCCGGCGGTATGACGTCGGGCCAGTTCGAGCAACAGGTCGCCGCTTTCGCTCCACGGCAGATCGCGCAAGGCCACCGCCACATCGCGCCGCACCGCGGCTGACGCATCCTGGGCCAGTCGGGTCAGTTCGGTCCGCACCTCGGCGCCGCTACGGCGGAGGGCGCGCAACGCGGCGACGCGGATTTGCGCGTCGGTGTGGGCGGTGAGTTGGCGCACTTTCGTGCGGCCGGCTTCGTCCAAGTCGGCGAGCAGGAAAACGGCGCGGGCGGCCACGTAGGGATTGTTGTCATCGAGCAACGCGAGCACCGGTGTGATGGCGTCGGTGCCGGCCTCACGCAGACGCATGGCGCCGAGCGCGCGGACGTTGACGGCGGGATTGCGCAGCGCTTCGGCGGCGCCGGCGAGCGTGGAGACATCGACGGTCGGCACGCGCGGATTGGAGCCGGTCGGTGTGACGCGATAGATGGTGCCGCTCAACGTGTCGTCGTGATCGGCGTGACCGCCGACACGCGGATCGAACCAGTCGGCGATGTAGATCGCGCCGTCCGGACCGACCGCGACGTCGGACGGGCGAAACATCGAATAAAGCTCGTTGTTGACGCGACCGCGGAGAGAGTCGACGCCGGTCAACTGCTCGTCGGGATTGGTGGTGAAGAATTGAAAGCGATCAAGGGTGTAGCCTGCGCCGTCGAGGGTGGGGCGATAACCGAAGATGATGTTGCGGGCCGCTTCACAGCTCAGGAGCGTTCCGCGCCAGTCGGGACCGAACAGATCGCCCTCGTAGAACACAATGCCGGTGGGCGCGCCAGCACCATAGATGTCGCCGGCCGGCATGATGCCGGGATCGTCCTGACGCCATTGCGCGGTGGGAATATCCTGGCCCGGACGGCGGTCGGCGTTCCAGTAGCGGGTGCCATCGCGCGAGAACCAGCCGGCGTTGCCGTATTCAAGCAGGTAGGACGTGCGCGACGCGGGCGGATCGTCGTTGTCGTTTTGAAACACATCGCCGAAGGACGTGATCGTCTGCTCGTAACTGTTGCGGAAACCATGTCCGACGATTTCGACGTCGGTGCCGTCGGGATTCATGCGGGCGGCGAAACCACCGACATAAACGTGACCGTCGTCACTGGTGGCGCCGGCGTATTGCGGCGCGCGCCAGGCCGGCACGGGATCGCGGTCGAAGGACCCCGGATCGTAGGCGCCGCCGATACGAAACGTGCGGCCGGAACGATCAGTGAAAAACGCGCCGGCGTTGCCCGCGTTGAAATACCATTTGCCGTCGGGACCGACCGTCACGGAGTGCAGCGAGTGGTCGTGATTGATGCCGTCGAAACCGGTGAGGAGAATGTCGCGTTTGTCGACTCGCGGATCGAAGCGCAGGTCGCGATCAACGTCGGTGTAAACGATGAGGTGCGGCGCGCAGGAAACGACGATGCGGTTGTCGATCACGGCGATGCCCAGCGGTGCGATCAATTGCGGTTCCTGCACGAAGACATGCGAACTGTCGGCGGCGCCGTCACCATCGGTGTCGGCCAGCACGACCACGCGGTCGCCGGCCGGATCGCGATCGTTGTGTCGGCGGTAATTGACGCCCTCGGTTACCCAGATGCGACCAGCGTGATCGATGTCCATGTTCGTCGGGTTGCGCAGCTGCGGCGCCTGGGCCCAGATCGTCACCTGCATGCCCGCAGGCACGGTGAACAGATCAGTGGGCACGACTGTGGGCGGCGGCGGTTCGGCGACGGGAGTTGAAACCGTGTCGGCGGCCCACAGGGTGCTGCCGGTAAACGCACCAAGACTTAGCAAAGCATGGCAAACAGGGGAGAAACGGGGCATGGCGCAGGTGTATGGCGAGTGGTTGCTCACGGGCCAAGATTTTGCTGTGGCAGTGCTTGCTGGACCGTTCGATGCATCGCCTCGGTTTTTGTTAACGTGCGCCGAAATTGGCGCATGGATACCGGGCTTCGCCATTGCTGATAAACGTGGGAGTTTGAAACGTGTCGGGATGCGACGATTCTCCTGTTTGTTGGGTTTGATGATGCTTTGGTCGATCGGTGGGGCGTCTCCGGTCCACGCCGCTCAAGCGGGTGAATCGGAGCGGGTTTTCGAACTGCGGATCTATTATCCGCACCCGGGAAAACTGGAACCGATGCTGGCCCGGTTTCGCGACCACACCTGCGCGATCTTTGCGCGTCTCGGCGCGGAAAACATCGGCTACTGGGTTGAGACGGAACCGGCCGAAGGCGAGGAACCCCGGCTGTGTTACCTGCTGGCGCACCGCGATCGGGAAACGGCGGGCGAATTCTGGAAAACCTTCATGGCCGATCCGGAATGGAAACGTGTGTATGCGGAAAGCCACCGCGACGGTCCGCTGGTAGCCAAGGTGGAATCCCGCTTTCTCGCCCCGACGGACTTCTCGGCGATCCGGTAACACCTGAATCCCGAAGTAGAGGTGTGTAGCCCGCTGCGGGAGCAGCGGGACTTTACGGAGCGCCCGACACCGCGCTTCCCTGCGCTCCCGCACAGGGCTACAAGCAACCCACCTGTAACAAGAAACCGGATACGATCCGCGTGCTCAGATCGAGGCGGCGTCGGGTGGGGCGCTGGCCCAGACGATGAGCCAGCCGGATTCGGCGTCGACGTAGACGAAGGGCGTCGCGTCCTCGTTTTCGGTCTCAACAAATTCAGCGCTGGCAATGACCGCGGTTTGCGCCTCCGTGGTCGGCGCGGTGGTTGCCGGCAGCGACGGAGCGGGGCGTTGCCAGAAGATTAAAACCATCATGGCCGCGGCAGCCAAGGGCGTGGCGACGCGCAGCCAGGTGCGGAGACGATGGCGTCGATCGCTGCGAGACGGCGTGCCCTGCGTGCGGAGGCGGCGCCGCACGGCATGCCATTCGTGTCGGGCGTCGGGGATGGCGACGCGGTCGGTCGTTTCCTGCCAGGCGGTGCGGGCCGCGGCGAGCTGCGTCTGCAAGGCGCGGCAGGACGAACAGTTCGCCAAGTGATCGGCGAGGGCGCGCGCGGTCGCGTCGTCACGGGTTGCGTCGCGGTCGGCAAGCAGGCGGTCCTGGGCGTGGCGGCAATTCACGGCGAAGATTCCTTACCAACGACCGCGGCCGGGAACCCAGACTTTTTCGCGTTGGTAGCTCCAATGGCCGGGCTGGAAATGTTTCACGCGATTGCCCCAGCGGTCGTAAGTGAACCACGTGCGTTTCGGCACCCAGACGCGCACGGTGCGGTAGGTCCAGTGTCCGTCGCCATGGTGTCGATCACCGGGGTGAAAATGTGGCGGACCGGGCCGGTGATCGTGATCGGGGCGCCCCCAATGGCGGTCCCCATGGTGCCGATCCCGGTCGTGCCGATCATCACGTCCACGATCGTGGCGGTCCCCGTGATGGCGGTCGTGGCGGTCGCGACCGTCGTGGCGATACGAAATCGCACTGGTGGAGTTCACCACCGCGTCGTCGAGCGCGTGGGCCGGACGCGGCGCGAGGGTGAGGGCGGCGATGGTGGCGAGCGTGAGAATCGAGGATTTCATGAAGGATCCAGGTTGAGGGTTGTCCGTTGGGACGACCCGTGCCGGCGCCGTATTCAAAAAATGTTTGGCCTTGTCCCGGAGTCGCCCGGACCGGGCGGCGAGGCCTCACTCGGCGATCACGATGACCGCAAAAACTTCCTGGTCGTTGCGCGCCGGACCGCCCAGCACGGCGGGCACGCCGGGGCGCAGGACGAGGCCGGTGCGCATCAGACTGCGGCCGCCGCCGGTCCATTCCAACTGCACCCGCAGGCGGTCGTCGGATGACGGTTCGGTCTTGATGTGCAGGGCCTGGCCCTGCCCGAGCGCAACCGTGCCTTCGCCGGGAATGGCGAGGCGGGCGCGACCGTTGCCGAGTTGCTGGAAACTTTCAAAGCGCAGCACGCGGCGCAGGGTGTCCTCGTAGCGGGCGAGATTGCGGTCGGTCTGGCCGGGCGTGCGCGATGCGGACACGAGGATGGCGCGCACGTTGGCTTGATCGCGATCAGCGGCGTGGGAAGCGGGCAGGCCGGCGACCAGAAACAGGGCGCAGCCGAGGAACAGGGAGAGGATCAATCGCATGGCGTTTCGCGAAGTTTTTGGGCGAGCAGGCGGCGGGCGTGAAAGAGGCGGGACATGACCGTGCCGCGACGACAACCGACGGCCGCGGCGATTTCGTCGTAGGATAGACCCTGAATCTCGCGCAAGGCGAGCACGGCGCGGTGTTTTGGCGGAAGACTGGCGAGAATGGTTTCGAAACGGGCGCGGCGTTCGTCGGCCTCGACCGTTTCGGAGGCGAGCGGTGCGGAATCGATCGGTTCAAACACAGTCGAGGTTTCTCCGTCGTCGTCCTCGCGTTGAAAGGACAGAAACCGATCGAACCAGCGCCGCCGTTTGCGCAGGTGATCGAGCGCGCGGCGGGTGGCGATGGGATGCAGCCAGGTGGTGAACTTGGCGTCGCCGCGAAACGTGGCCAGTTGTTGCCAGACCTTGAGCCAGACTTCCTGGCAGACATCGAGCGCGTCGTGTTCGTTGCGGAGGATGGCGAAGACGGTGCGAAAGACCGGTTCGTAGTGCTGCTGCATGAGGAGTCCGAACGCATCCTCGTCGCCGTCGCGGGCGCGTTGAATCCAGTCGGATTCCTCGTTCCGAGCCGCAGTGGGGGCAAGCGGAGTAGTCATGGCGGCGCGCAAGGATCGGCGCGACGAAAGGCCGATGATCAGGGCACGACCGGGCCGCGCAGGCGGTCCCGGCGATCGTAGTAGTAGCTGTAGGGCAGGTCTCCTTCGACGGTGCCGTAGGAAATCATGGCGTGAAAACGACCCTTGGGATCGCTGATCACGGTTGTGGCCGAACCGCCGTAATAGGTGCCGGCGCGGGAGCCGCCGACCATGAGGGAAACTTCACCGTGGACCTCGAGCAGCGGGCCCTTGCCTTCGGCGTCGAGTTTGCCGTCGGCCGTGCCGGCGCTGCGCCCACGGTCGGCCCGGGTGAGATAGGGCACACTGGGCGTGTCGGCGATATGGCCGGCGATGTGTTCGTCGAGACGGGTGCGTTGCTCGTCGCTGAGTCGGTCAAGTCCGGTGGCGTCGAGCTCGGCGTCCGTGCGACGGGAACTGAAGGTGCCGGCAAATCCGGTGACGCCGCCAGCGCGGGCCGAGGCAACTTCGTAGGCGACGAGGTTGTCGAGATTGGCCTGTTCCTGATCGGTCATCTCGTGGACACCGGTGGCCAGCTTTTCCTCTTCGGCCATCCGGGTGGTGAAGCTTTGCTGCGACTCCCATTGTTGTCCGGAGGCGACGAGCGTTGCGCCCAGCAACAGAAACGCGAGGGTGAGCAGGCGCGGGAGACGGGCGGAAACGGCGGGCATGGGACTTAGAAGGCGAAGGGGCGGAAAAGTTCCGCGGGGCGGGGGAATAGCGGTTTCTGGCGCAGGAAGGCGGGTGGGTCAACTTCCCGCCGCGCCATTTGCCTTTGGCCCGCGCGGCGTCACCAGCGTGAGGCCCATCCAGACGGCGACCCAGATGAGGGCGTAGAATTCGCGGCCATTGACGATATTTTCGCCGGTCATGTGCCACTCCTGAGTGAGGTCGTTGAACGGGGTGTGCCAGGCGCCAAGGCGGAGGTAATGGATTTCCCAAGCGACACAGGCCGCGATCACGAGCCAGGCGAGCAGCCGCCACGGCCGGCCGACAGCGGTGAGCCCGGCCACGGTGGCGGCGGCCAGATACAACGCGACCCAAGGCCAGGGCGATGGGTCGTTGTATTGCACCGCGGCGGAGAGCACATAGAGCACGGCCATGAGACCGTGGAGGAAGCGGAGGATGCGGATCATGGGGCGGAGAAGGCGTTGGTAGGTAAGCCCATGAAACCCACGAAATCACACGAAAAATGAGTGAGGCGCGATGGGGGTGAGTGCGTCGGGGAGACTGAATTTCTGGTCATTAATTCCGCCCGATTTGCGTGTGCTTTCATGTGTTGGGTCGGCCTCGCCCTCACAACTTGGTTTCAACGGGTGCGAGGCCGCGGCGCTGCAACAGCGGGGCGAGATCCGGTTCGCGGCCGGCGAAGTCGCGATACTGCTGAGCCGGATCAGTCGCTTCGCCGCGCGAGAGAATGGTTTCGCGCATGTGGTCGCCGTTAGCGCGGGTGAGGCCACCGTGGGTCTTGAACCACTCGACCGCGTCGGCATCGAGCACCTCGCTCCAGATGTAGCTGTAGTAACCGGCTGAATACCCGCCGGAAAAGACGTGGGAAAAATAGGTCGAGCGATAGCGTGGTGGCACGACATCCAGTCGCAGGCCCACCCGCTCCAGCGCGGCGGCTTCGAAGGATTCGATGGCGGCCGGATCGGTCGGCACCTCGGCCGGCGCGAGTTGGTGCCACGCCTGATCGAGCGCGGCGGCGGCGAGATACTCGGTCGTGGCAAAACCCTGATTGAAGCGGGCGGCGGCTTCGACCTTGCGCAACAGTTCCGCGGGAATCGGCTGGCCGGTTTCGTGGTGGATGGCGTAGTGGCCGAGCACGGCCGGCCAGTCGCGCCACATCTCGTTTACCTGCGAAGGAAACTCCACGTAGTCGCGGGGCACGCTGGTGCCGGCGAAGCGCGGGAAAGTGACATCGGACAACATGCCGTGAAGGGCGTGGCCGAACTCGTGAAAGAGCGTGTTGGTTTCGTCCCAGGTCAGCAGCGTCGGTTCGCCCGCGGCCGGTTTCTCGACATTGAGATGGTTGCCGATGACGGGCCGGGTGCCGAGGAGGTGCGATTGGATGCTGTAACTGTTCATCCAGGCGCCGCCGCGTTTGCTGGGGCGCGCGTAGAAATCGCCGAGAAAAAACGCGAGGGTGGAGCCGTCGGCGTCGAACACTTCCCAGACGCGCACATCGGGATGATAGACGGGAAGATCGGGACGCAGTTTGAAGGTCAGGCCGAAGAGTTTTTGCGCGGCGTAAAACACACCGTCGTGCAACACGCGGTCGAGTTCGAGATAGGGTCGGAGTTCGTCTTCATTGTAGGCAAAACGCTGGGTGCGGACCTGGCTCGCGTAATATTCCCAATCGGAGGCGCCGAGCGCTGCGCCGGCATCATCGGCAGCGGCGGCCTGTTGCAAGGCGGCGGACTCGGCGCGGACGTTGACGGCGGCGGGGGCGGCCAGTCGGGTCAGCATGTCGTTCACCGCGGAGGCGGAGCCGGCCATGGTGTCGCCGCTC